>CAMBZO010000247.1 GCA_945872195.1 Akkermansia muciniphila
GAGCCGGTGACGCTGAACGCGCGGTGATCGTGGGTGCGACTCAGTTTCATGCAGGGCTCGGAAGGCGCTCGACGACTGGCCGCGCTTGCCAGTGGAGGCGATTGCCGTAGTTTCCGGCCATGCGATTTCGATTCCTCCTCCTGCTGCCGCTCTTGCTGGCTGCCTGCCGCACGACACCCGTGGTGCTGGACACTGCCAAGCCATTCCACGATGCGCTCGCGCGGCGGACGAACACGCTGGGCGTGGTCAAGGGCAGCGAGGCCGAGCGCGCGGCGGTGCAGCGGGTGAAGGACTACTTCTCCACGATGACGGCGGACTCGGTGCGCGCCCAGACGCGGCTGGTGTATGCGCCGGAGGCTTACTTGAACGACACGCTCAAGTCGTTGAACGGCGCGGCGGTCATCGAGGATTACTTTCTCGTCACGGTGCTGCACGCGGAGAGCGTGACCGTGCGCTTCGAGGATGTGGCGGAGTCGGGCGGGAACTATTACTTCCGCTGGGTCATGGACACACGGTTCAAGAAGCTGCGCGCGGGCGAGACCCTCCGCACCATCGGCATGACTCTAATCCGTTTCGATGCCCATGGGCGCGTGCTGCTGCACCAGGATTTTTGGGACAGCACAGCGGGTGTCTTCGAGCACGTGCCGGGCGTGGGCAAGGCCATCCGCGGCATCAAGGCGAAGCTTTGAAACAATGAGAACCACTGGTCAGCGGCGTATCGTGGTCGTGACCGGAAGCGACACTGGAGTGGGCAAGACGGTGCTCACGTCGTGGCTGACTCGCTGGCTGCGCGCGGCCGGAGTGAACGCGGTGGCGTTAAAGCCACTGTGCTCCGGCGGGCGGGAGGATGCCGTGGCGCTGCACGCGGCGAATGGCGGCGCGCTCACGCTGGATGAGGTGAACCCTTGGCATTTCCGCGCGGCGCTCGCCCCGGTGCTGGCGGCGCGGCGGGAGGGCAGGGGAGTGAGGTTGGAAGAGGTCATTGCACACGTTCGTTCAGTGGCGCGGCGATTTGAAGCGGTGCTGGTGGAAGGGGCGGGTGGACTGCTGAGTCCGTTGGGTGAAGGCGTTGACACGCGGAACTGGATTGCCGAGCTGGCCGCAGTCCCCGTCATCGTGGTGCCCAACCGGCTGGGCGCGGTGAATCAGGCGCGGCTGGTCTTGGAAGCGCTGCCGAAGGCGGCGCGGGCGCGGGCGATGGTGGTGTTGATGTCGCAGCCGCGTAAGGACGTGTCGGCACAGTCGAACGCGAAGTTGCTGCGGGAGTTTGTGCCGGAAACAGACGTCGTCCACCTGCCGTGGGTCGGACGGCTGGACGCACCGGAGCGGAATCGCAGCGTGTCGGCTGCGTTGAGTTTGTTGTTGAAGGGACTGCACGTCTAGCGCGAGGAGAACAGATCTTCACGGCGCCGCGTCTCACTATTGTCCCTTCTGCGCCTATTGTGCCGGTGCGCGCTTCGCCTGCCACTCGTTCAATTCCCGCTCTCCCGCCGCCACGTCCAAGCCCAACCGCTCCATCGCCTCGCCGATGAGGTAGAGCGACCCCGCGATGACCACGCGCGGCTCCTGCTCCAAAGCAGTCAGCGCGTTCCCTGCCGACTCATGCGCCGTGACGAGCGCGCTCTGATTTGCCCGGCGGCAAAACTCCGCCAGCTCCGTCGGCTCTGCTGAACGGCTGCTGCCCACCCGCACCACCGCGATGCGCTGTGCCAGCGGGGCAAGCGTGCGGCACATGAGTTCGCAGTCCTTGTCCCCGAGCATCCCCAGCACGAGCGCGAACGGCGCGCCGGCGAACTCCTCCCGCATGGCCGTCACCAGTGCCCGCGCGCCGTCCACGTTGTGCGCGCCATCGAGAAGGAACTCCCGGCCGCCGATTTTCTCCACCTGCAAGCGCCCTGCCCATCGCACCGTCTCCAACCCGCGTCGCAGCGCCGTATCGCTCACCGGCAACGTGTCCCGCAAAGCTCGCACCACCGCCACCGCCAGCGCAGCGTTCCGTCGCTGATGCGCCCCGCGCAAGGCCGGCGCAGCGTTGAGTTCATCCGTCACCAGCGTGAACGTCGCCCCCATCCGCTCCGCCTTCGCGCGAATCACCGCCACCGCCTCCGGCGCATCGGCCGCCGTCAACACCGGGACGCCCGGCTTGATGATGCCCGCCTTCTCCGTCGCAATCGCCGCCAGCGTGTTCCCCAGCCATTGCTGATGGTCGAGCGCGATGTTCGTGATGACGCTCGCCAGCGGCGTCACGATGTTCGTCGCGTCCAGCCGGCCGCCCAGCCCCGTCTCCCAAATCACCACGTCGCACTTCTGCTCCGCGAAATACCGCAGCGCCATGACCGTCACGAACTCGAAGAAAGTCGGGGGAGAGTAATTAGTGATGAGTGATGGAGTGCCCAGTGCGGCCACGCCGCCGCCGCCTTCCGGACGGAACACGGAACACGGAACACGGATTACTTCCCCCACCAGCCGCGCCACGTCCTCCTCGCTGATAAGTTGCCGACCCACCTGCATCCGCTCGCGAAACGAAACCAGATGCGGCGACGTGAACAGCCCCACGCCCAGCCCCGCCGCGCGGTAAATGCTCTCCAGCATCGCGCACGTGGAGCCTTTCCCGTTCGTCCCCGCCACGTGGATGAACCTCAGCCGCGCCTGCGGATTCCCCAGCCCCGCCGCCAGACGCTGCGTCGTCTCCAGACCGAAGTGCGCGCCGAAGACGGCGAGTCCTTTCAGGTAATCCAGCGCTTCTGCGTAAGTCATCGCGTGCCAACCGTGCCTCGCTCAAACCCGCTCCAGCAACACCAGAAACTCCTTGTTCCCCGCCGGCCCCAGCAACGGCGACTCCGTCACGCCACGCCACGCGATGCTCGGCAAGTCTGACTTTACGAACGCCTCCAGCTCCGCCAGCACGCGCGCGTGAATCGCCGGGTCTGTGATGACGCCCTCGCCCTTGTCCGCCTCCGCCTTGCCCGCCTCGAACTGCGGCTTCACCAACGCCACAATGCGGCCCACCGGCGTGAGCAAGCCAGCCGCCGCTGGCAAAATCTTTCTCAACGAGATGAAGGAACAATCCACCACCACCAGCGGCACTGTCACGGCTGTCTGCTGACCGCTGACCGCTGAAAGCTTTCCCCCTGTCAGCTCCCTCGCATTCGTCTTCTCCAGCACGACCACCCGCGCGTCGTTGCGTAACTTCCACGCGAGCTGCCCCTGGCCCACGTCCACGGCGAAGACCTGCACTGCGCCGTGTTGCAACAGGCAGTCCGTGAAGCCCCCCGTGGACGCGCCGAGGTCCACCGCCGTCAGCCCGCGCACCTCGAGAGCGAAGTGCTCCAGCGCGTGCTCCAGCTTGTGACCTCCACGGCTCACGAACTTCTCCGTCGCATCCAGCGTGAGCGCGTCCGGCTCGCGCACCGAGTCGCTGGCCTTGCGTGCGACGTTGCCGTTCACGCGGACAAGCCCCGCCATCACGGCGCGCTTGGCCTTCTCGCGGCTGTCGCAAAGCCCGCGCGCCACCAATGCCTGATCCAGCCGGACGTTCATGCCGTCCAGCTTGCCGCGAATGTGCCGCGCGACAAAGCCCAAAGCCGAGTGGATGAACGCGTCCGTCCGCCGCGAAGACGTTCTTGGCAAAAGCCAGTCAGCAGATGTGCGCGCCCTGCGTCTCGACATACACGGCGTAAAGACTTGTGCTGCCACACATGAAGAGTCGGTTCCGCTTCGTGCCGCCGAAGCACAGGTTGGCGCAAATCTCCGGCAGCAGAATTATCCCGATGCGCTCGCCTTCGGGCGTGAAGCAGTGCGCGCCGTCGAAGCCCGCGCCCGCCCAGCCCGCCGCCGCCCAGATGTTACCGTCCACATCGCAGCGGATGCCGTCGGCGCCGCCCTTTTTCTCGCCGAGGGCGAGCGTGCAGAGCGTGCGCTTGCCCTTCAGCTTGACGCCGTCCACCACGTCCCAGGCGAAGACGTTGCCGTGCGCGACGTAGAGCTGCTTGTAGTCCGGCGAGAAACAGAGGCCGTTGGGCTTGCTGAGTTCGTCGCTGACCATCGCAAGCTGGCGGGACTTCGGGTCCACGCGATAGACGGCCTCCTTGATTTCGAGCGGCCCCTTGTTGCCTTCGTAGTTCATCATGCTGCCGTAGCCGGGGTCGGTGAACCAGATGCCGCCGTCGGGATGCACGACGACGTCGTTGGGCGCGTTGAGGCGCTTGCCGTTGAAGGCGTCGGCGATGACGGTCACGGAGCCGTTGTGCTCGTAGCGGACCACGCGACGGTTGCCGTGCTCGCAGGCAAGTTGTCGGCCCTCGAAGTCGAAGGTGTTGCCGTTGCTGTTGCCAGCGGGCGAGCGGAACGTGCTCACGTGGCCGTCCTCCTCCAGCCAGCGGAACTGGCGGTTGTTCGGGATGTCGCTCCAGACGAGGTAGCGCCCACCGCCGTTCCACGCGCAGCCCTCGGCCCAGAGCATCGTCGGGTTGTGATAAAGGCGCTGGATGGGCGTGTTGCCGAGCTTGGCCTTGAAGCGCTTGTCCAGCGAGACGATGTCGGGGTCGGGATAGCGCGTCGGGTTCACGCCCGACCAATCGCGCGGCGCGGCAGAGGCGGCGAGCGAGGCGGTAGAGGCAACGGCGGCGCCGAGGAAGGCGCGGCGGCTCAAGTCAGAGGCAGAGGACATGGCGCACATTGTTTCGCGGCGGAGGGGAAATGCAAACCTGGACTCGCAGCCTTCACAGACCGAGACCGAGACCCCGCCGTGAAGGGAACAGC
>CAMBZO010000248.1 GCA_945872195.1 Akkermansia muciniphila
GCGCGGAGGTGGGATTTCCGGCCTTTAACATCGCCGACAGCGGCATCTGCATCGGCGTGGGTTTGATGTTTCTGCTCTCGTGGCAACTGGACGGCAAGCAGCCAGAGCAAGCGACCGCTGCTCCGCCAGAAACTCTCGCCAAGGAATCCCCCTCACCTGCGTCGAAGGAGGCATGATGCAACTACCCCAGTCCTGCGAACGCGCCGGCTTTGCTATCCTCTTTCTTCTCTCTTCTCTTCTGTCCCTCCCCGCCGCCGAACCGTCCGCCACTGCAATCATCTTCCCCTTCTTCTCCCCGCCTGCCGAACACGCGGTCCAGTTCGGAAACTACCGCTCTCCGTTGCTCTTCAACGACGGCTCGCGCGTGAAGACCGCCGCCGATTGGCCGCGCCGCCGTGCTGAGATTCTCGCGCAATGGCACGGCCTCATGGGCGCGTGGCCGCCGGTTTTGGAGAAGCCGAAGATCCAGTTCCTCTCCGAGAGCAAGCGCGACAACTTCACCCAGCACCGCGTCCGCCTCGAACTTGCGCCCGGCCAATTCGGTGAGGCGTGGCTGCTCATCCCCGACGGCAAGGGGCCGTTCCCCGCCGTGCTCGTCCCCTTCTACGAGCCGGAGACGAGCATCGGGCTCGGCAAGAGCCAGGACCGAGATTTCGGGTTGCAGCTTACCAAGCGGGGCTTTGTGACCCTGAGCATCGGCTCGCCCGGCGGCGACGCCCGCAAGCCTGAGCCGGGGCGCGAGGTGTGGCAACCGCTCTCCTTCCTCGGCTACATCGGCGCGAACTGCTGGCACGCGCTGGCGAACCTCCCGCAAGTGGACTCGAAACGCATCGGCGTGGCTGGCCACAGCTACGGCGGCAAGTGGGCGATGTTCGCGTCGTGCTTCTACGACCAGTTTGCCGCCGCCGCGTGGAGCGACCCCGGCATCGTCTTCGATGAGCCGCGCGGCAACGTGAACTACTGGGAGCCGTGGTATCTGGGCCGCGACCCGCAGGTGACTCGCAAGCCCGGCCTCATCCGCGCCGACAGCCCGCGCACGGGCGCTTACAAGGTGATGATGGAGACCGGCCGCGACCTGCACGAAGTCCACGCGCTGATGGCCCCGCGCCCGTTCCTCGTGAGCGCTGGCAGCGAAGACCCGCCGAGCCGGTGGCTTCCGCTGAACCACACGATTGCAGTGAACGACCTCCTCGGAGTGAAGCACCGCGTGGCGATGACGAACCGGAAGGAGCACTCACCCAACGAGGAGTCCAACGCCCAGCTCGTCGCGTTCTTCGAGCACTTCCTGAAACCGGGGAAGTAGAGGGGTGGGGTTGCAGGCCGGCAGTCGCTGATCGCGCTGCTGAATCTCTCCATCAACGGGCAGGGTTGCCCGCGCTACTTACTTCGCAGACGGCTTCGCCTCGGGCTTCGGCTCGTCCTTTTTCTCAACGAGCAGGTCAGTGCGGGACTTGAGCACGCTGTCGAGGGTCCACTTGGAGACAAGGTAGGTCCACTTGGCGAACTTCGCGTCCGCGGCGAGTTTGTCCGCGAGCTTCTTCTGCGCGTCGGCGAATTCCTTGTCCAACTTCGCCTTGTCCTCGGGTTTCTCGTCCGCCGCAGGGGTGCGGGCCTTCGGGAAGTTGCCGGTGATGGCGATGGTGAAGGGGTAGTTGTCGCCGCTCGCGGTGCCGGCTTTCGCCGTGTAGGTGAAGCCGTCGAAGGTCTGCAGCACGAGCGTCGCGGGCTTGTCCAGGCCGGTCTTGTCGGGCTTCGGGTCGGCGACGACATCGGTGAAGGTGGGCGAACTCAGCGGGCTGCCGAGGGCGGAGAGCTTGTTGGTGTCGGCCTGCTCGGTGGGCTTGAGGCCGGCGAGTTTCCACTCCGCACCTTCGGTCTCGCGCGTGACGGTCCAGCCGGTCGCGGCGTTGGTTGCGTAGGTCACGGCGATGGATTTCACGCGCTCGACCTTGAGGAAGTCTTTCTCCAGCCAGTTCTCCGGCTTCGGCTCGGCGTCGGCGAACTGCTCGGTCGTGACGAGGACGGTGTCTTTGCTCGCGGCGTCGCGGACCCAGCGGCCCACGGGAAATTCGCCGCCGCCGAACGGCCCACCCTCGGATTTCTTCGTCAGCTTCTTGCCGAGGACGATGGACTTCATCGCCTTGCCGTCCTTGCCCTTCAGCTCGACGAGCGTGCCCTTGCCTTCGCCGTCACCGGGGGACTGCAACTCCAGCCGCGCATACTGGGACGCCCCGACCTGCTCGGTCTGCACGGCCTTCACGTCGGCGAACTTGCGGATGAGGTCGGCGATGGTGCTGAAGTTCGCCGCGTAATCGCCGCGCTCCTTCACCACCCACGCCTCGCCCTGCTTGGTGAGGTTCAGTTCGCCCGCGCTGGACTTGATGCTGACGGTGGCGACGGCGTTGACGTCGAGTGCGCCGGCGAGCTTCTGGCCGCCGCCGGTGGAGGATTTCTGCCAGTCGCCTTGGCGCTGCTTGTTGACGAGCAAGCCCGCGCCGCCAATGACGGCCACGAGGACGAGGAGAGTGAGGAGCTGCTTGCGGTTCATGCTTGGGAAAGGTTGCGGCCTACCGCGCCGCCGTGCGTTTGCGTTTGAAGACGGCCAGGCCGATGCCGCCGATGGTCACGAGCAGCGGCATCCCGGCGATGTTCGCCCACTTGAGCCGGTTTTCCATGGACTCGACCTCTTGGCGAAGGTCGCGGCGGAGCAGCTTCAGCTCGACCTTCACTTTCGCTTCCTGCTTGCGGAAGTTCTCCAGCTCCTTCTGCTGCTCGGGCGACATCACGAAGCGCTGGCCCTTCTCCTTGTTGCTCTGGAGTTCGTTCAGCTTCTTCTGCGTCTCCTGCAAGCTGTCTTCGAGGCCCTTGATTTTCGCGCGGTAGGATTCCTCCGCCTTCACCTGCATGTCACGCACGCGGGTGAACTGCCGCTGCACAATCGCCCGGCTGCGCGTGTTCATCAGCGCGGTGTCGCCGGAGAGCTGCTCCACGAAGTTCTGCGCGAGGTTCACGTTGCCGTTGCGCGGGATGACGACGCGCTGGCCGAAGAAGTCCTGCACCTGCACGCAGAACTGGTCGAAGAGCATGTCGGCGTCGCCCACGAGGATGACGTGGTTCTCGGCGGCGGATTCCTTGAGCGCGGTGGACGGCGCGTCGGGCTTCTTCTCCTCGCCCGGCGCGGGCGGGGCGGACTCGGGCTTGCCGTTGGGGAAAGCGGTCTTGAACTGGCCGCTCAACCGGATGGCCAGCGCGTATTCCGTGCTGCTGGGCTTGAAGTCTTTCACGATGGCCTCGCCGGACATCTGTGCGAGGAAACCCTCGACGAGCTGCGATTGCGTGGTGGACTTGAGCAGCACGGTCTTCTTCAAACCCTCCTTCGGCGAGCCGGTGAACGCGCCGCCGAACACGTAGAGCAGGCTGTCCACCTGGCTGGTGGAAATGTCCTCGCGGTCAATCGCGTCGGTGGTGAGCGAGAGCACGGCGGGCTGCTGCTGCGGGCCGCGCTGGCCGCCCATGCGCGAGACGTATTTCATGTCGGCCACGCACTTGGACTTGTCAAAGCCGACGCCCCACGCGGCGAGCAGTTTGTCGAGCGAGGAACTCGTCGGCGGGCCGCCGCCCATCATCGGGTTGCCGCCCTGCTTCTGCTGATCAATGACTGAAACCGTGTCGAGATAGGCGATGAGCTTGCCGCCGCGCAGGATGAACTGGTCAATCGCGAACTGCGCCGCGTCCGAGATGTCGCGCGGGTGGATGACGAGCAGCACCTTCACGGCGGCGGGAATCTCCGTGGCCGTCAGCTCGATTTGCTGCACGTCGAAGTCGTTCTTCAGTTCGCTGATGAGATACCAAGGCGGCTGCTGGCCGCCCTGCTGGCCCATGCGCATCATCATCGGGTTCATCGGCGTGCCGAAGACGGGCAGCGCGGTCATGACGCCGATGACGGGCTTGGCCGGGTTCGCTATGCGCGAGATGGCGCGGGCGAGGTCATACTCCAAGAGCTTCTCGCGCTCGGGCGAGAGGAACGGCAGCGCGACCTTCTGGTCGAGGCAGTTGATGGAGATGCCGAGGTAAATCTTTTCGCCCGTCTGCGTGGGCTGGCCTTCGACGCCGTCGAGGTTCGCGGAGTCCTCGGCGTCGGAGTCGGGCTGCGGGTCGAGCTTCTCGATTTCGATGAACTTGGATTGCTGGCGCAGCTCGGTGAGCAAGTCCTCGACGCGCTGGGCGTAGGTCTTGAGGAAGACCGGCATCGCGTTGTCGCGCTGCGAATAGTAGAGGCGGATTTTGACCTTCGTATCCAGCTTGCCGACAATTTTCTTGGTGCCCTCGGAGAGGGTGTAGAGCTTGTCGGCGGTGAGGTCCACGCGCGACCGGAAGGTCGCGGCGATGTAGTTCACGGCCACGAGGATGAGCGCCATGGCGACAATGCCGACGGCGGAGTAGAGCAGGGTTTCGAGTTTCTTTTGTTTCATGCCCGGAAAGAGTTTTTAACCACTAACCTGCACTGACTGGCACTAATGAGAGAAGCCCAGCAGCACGAAGGTCGGTTCAGATGAGTGTCCATGAGTGCAGGTCAGTGGTGCTTGGTTTCAGGAACGCAGCCCGCGCAGCACGACGCTCGTGCCGAAGAGCGAGAAGCCAATCAGCGACAGGAAGAATAGCAGGTGCCGCGAATCCACCACGCCGCGTTGGAAGTCCTCGAAGTGCGTCATCACGCTGAACGCGGAGACCAGCTCGACAATCCAGCGGTTGTCCGG
>CAMBZO010000249.1 GCA_945872195.1 Akkermansia muciniphila
GTGCGCTTCGACGTGCGGAGCAGCGAACGCAGCTCCAGCTTCGTCGCGGGCGGTGGTGGCGGACGCAACTCCCGCACTGGCTCCGGCGCAGCGGTAGCGCTCGCGACGCGGGTCGCAGGCAGCACCACCTCTGTGCCGTTGCGCACCCACGATATGACGCCGGGCAAGCCTTCGCGCGCCTCGAACTCGAGGGCGCTGAGGACGACCCCCTTTGTGTAAGGGTTCACCTTGATGCGCGCGATTTCGTTGGTGTCGCCCCGGCGGGCGGCGAGCTTGAAGGCGAAGAGTTCGCAGAGCGCCTCGCGGGTGTCGGGGTCGAGCTTGCGCTCGGGCTTTAGGTTTTCGTTCAGCCAAAGATGGGCGAACTCATGCGCGCAGGTGGAGAGCGTCGTGGTGCGGAGTTGCCCACTCATCAGGATGACGTTGTGCGCGAAGCCGCTGCCGATGGGCCGGCTGATGGAGAAGCCCAGCCGATGCATCGTGGTCGCCCCGTCCCCGCCGGCCTTGGCGTTCCAGTAGTCCACGTCCACCAATTGCACGGCCACCGCCGCGCTGCGCAGCGAGATTGAGCCATCGGAGAGCGTGCTCAACTCACTGCGCGCCTGGGCAAAGAGCTTGGTCGCCTCGTCTTGGGCCGCGACGACATTGGCCGCGTCCGCGCGGCAGAAGCTGCGTCCGTCGGTGGTCTTGGTGGTGGTGGGGTCCTTCACGGGCAGTCGGCACAGCGCGCAACGCGTCGGCAACTGTTCGCACTCGGCGCAGATGTGGTTCGTCTGGTTGTGGACGAAGTATTTGCCAACCAGTGGAGTCTTCGCGCAGACCACGCAGGTGAGCGGACCGGACGGTGGGGCAGGTGAGCCGAGGGTTTGGGCAGCCACTGAAAGATCAGTGCTGGCGAGCAGCGAGGCGAGCAGCAGTGGCAGTTTCATGTTCACGCGGTCAACGCCGCATCCCAGTCCTTCCAGACCGGTTCGTAACCGAGGCGGCGGATTAGATTGGCAATCTCTTCTGGCGAACGCTCGTCGGCAATTACAAACTGCCCCGTCGCGTTCGTCTCGCGCCCCGCTGCCGTGGCCCACTCGCTCGCGCCCGCCGCCAGTTCCACGATGCGTCCGCGCTCGGTGCGATGGATGTTCTCGCGCCCCGCGCCCGTGTATCCGCCCGGCTCCGTGTGGCTGCCAGCGCTGGCCAGCGTGATGCCGAGGGGGAAGAGGCCGTCGCGCAGCTTGGCCGGCTCGCGCGTCGAGAGCACGAGGCCCACATCCGGCAGCAGCAGCCGGAACGCGGCGACGAGTTGCACCAGTTCGCGATCGGTCATCGTCGTGAGCGGCTGAAACTCCCCGGCGCACGGACGCAGGCGCGGGAGCGAAAGGGTGACTTGCGCCTTCCAGCAATGCCGCAGCAGGTATTGCGCATGAGCCGCCACGCTCAACGCCTCGCGTCGCCAATCAGCCAAACCAAACAGCGCGCCGATGCCCAGCCTGCGGAAGCCCGCCGCGTAAGCTCGCTCCGCCGTCTCCAGCCGCCAGTCGAAGTTCCGCTTCGGCCCCGCCGTGTGCATCCGTTCGTAGATGGCGCGGTCGTAAGTCTCCTGATACACCACCAGTCCCTCCGCGCCCGCCGCCACGATGGGCCGGTATTCCTCCGTCTCCATCGGCCCTACTTCGAGAGAGAGGCTCGGCCACTCCTCATGCAGCGCGCGGACGCACGCCGCCATGTAATCGCCCGAGACAAACTTCGGATGCTCGCCCGCGACCAGCAGCAGGTTGCGGAAACCCTGCTCGCGTAGCGACCGCGCCTCGCGCCGGACCTCCTCGACCGCGAGCGTCACGCGCAGGATCGGGTTGTCGCGCGAGAACCCGCAGTAAGCGCAATTGTTGATGCACTCGTTGGACAAGTAGAGCGGCGCGAACAGCCGGATGACTTTGCCGAACCGCTGTTGCGTGATGGCTTGGGAGCGATGGCAGAGCGGCTCCAGCAGTTGCCCGGCAGCGGGTGAAATCAGTTTGGCAAAATCCTCCAGCGACAAGTGCGTCTTGCCCAAGGCAGCGGACGCCTCCGCCAGTGAAGTCGTCATGGCGGACTGCTCCAAAGACTCCACCGGCAGCGCGTTGAACTCGGCGACGAAACTCATTGCGGAAACCGTAACAGGGCAGGGGATTGGGGCAAGCGGTGAGGCAAGCTCCCGTAGTCGCAACCTTTAGGTTGCGAATCGAAGACGTAAACCAAGTGCAGGCTGAAGCCTGCGCCTGCGCCGCGTCAGTAAACGCCTTCGACGATGGTCTTGGTCATCGCACCGAAGGGGCGCACGTCGCCGACGCCGTCCCAGGCGTAGGGCGGGCGCGGGGCGCGGCGGATGACTTCGTCGCGCTCGAGGAAGCGCGGCATGAAGAATTCCTTCGTGAGCGTGGTAAGCTCGGCACGACCCCAACTGTCGTAGGCCGCAGTCTCATCGGTCTTGTCCGGGTTCACGACGCGCAGGACGGCGCGGGGCTGCGGGGCGTAGTAGGTGACGCTGAAGTTGTCCTCGGGCTGAAGCGGGACGCTGGCGGCGAGGCCCATGAGCGTGTTGCCGTAAGTCGGGTAGAAGCCGATGCGGTTCTCCAGCAACTCCTCGACGATGAAGCGCACTTCCTGCGGCTTCATGGAGGTGCCGCCGCAGAAGACGCCGCGGATGCCAGCGTCCCAGAGATTCACCTTCTCAGCGATGGCTTCGAGGAGCTTGGGCGTGGTGAAGAGGCCGGTGACCTTGCGGTTTTTCAGGATGAGCGTGGCCTGGTCCACAACGTGGGTCATGTATTGCTTGGCCACGTCGTATTGCTTGTTGGTGATGAGCTTCTTCACGAAGCGCGGGTCGAGGTCGATGAAGTAGCAGGAGCTGCCCCGCACGTTGGCGAGGTGCTCAATGGCGAGGCGGAGACGGCGGGGACCGGTGGGGCCCATCATCAGCCACGCGCCGCCGCGCGGGAAGTGCGCGTCGGAAATCTTCTCGCTGAACTCGGAGTAATCCACCTTGTAGTCGTTCCAGCCGATGCGCTGCTTGGGCATGCCGGTGGTGCCGCCGGTCTCGAAGATGTTATACGGCTTGCCCTTGAACGCGGCGGGCACCCAGACCTCGGGTTGGAGGTCGCGCAGGGATTCGTCGGCGAAGTGGCCGAACTTCAGGAGGTCTTCGGTCTTGGTGACTTCCTTGCGCGGGTCGAAGTTCTTTGCGGCCCAGTCGAGCCAGTAGGGGCAGCCGGTCTCGGGGCTGAAGTGCCACGCGACGATGTCGCGGAGGTGGGCGTCGAGTTCGGCCTTAGCCTTGGCGACGAGTTCGGGGGCAACGGTGGGGATGGGCATGGTGTCAGTTCAGGAATGAGTTGTGATGAAGGCTTACGGCTTCACGGCCTTCGCCTTCACGGAGTCGTGCAGGCCGAAGAGGTGCGAGTTGCTGGCGATGTAGATGACGCCGTTCGCGATGACCGGCGTGGAGTAAACCGGCGCGCCGAGGTTGCACTCGCTCAGGACTTCGGCCTTCGGGCCGCCCTTCGCAGCGAGCACCACGAAGTCGCCGTCCTCGTCGCCGACATAGACCTTGCCGTCGGCGACCATCGTGCTGCCCCACATGTGTGCCTTCATATCATACTTCCAGTGCAGTTTCCCCGTCTCGGAATCGAGGCAATACACGAAGCCAGAGAAGTCGCCGATGAAAAGCAGTCCGGTGGCCGGGTCAATCGAGACCGTCGAGATGCTGCGGTTGATACCCTTGAAGCTCCAGATGACGCCGGTCTTCGTGATGTCGCCAGTCTTCGTCGCATCAAGGCAAACGAGGTGGCCGACGCCTTCGCCGTGCTCGGGGTCCTGGCCGGTGGCGACGTAAATGCGGTTCTTCCAGAAGACCGGCGTGGCGATAATTTCGCTCGGGCCTTCAGCGGCGGGATACTTGATGGGCTTGCCTTCTTTGGCTTTGTATTCGGGCGGGTTGGCGTCGTATTGCCAGACCGTCTTGAGGAACGAGCCGTCGGCTTCTTTCTTAGGCACGGCGTCGAAGGCGTAGCAGATGCCTTCGCCGCCGCCGAAGAAGATGAGGTCCTTGCCGTTGACCTTGCCGGTCGAAGGCGAGCTCCACTGGCCGTGGAAGAGGCGCGAGCCAATCTTGGCATCGTCCTCGCCGAGGAGTTCACCGGTCTTCTTGTTCACTGCCACGAGGCTGGGCGAGAGCGGGGAGGGGACGTTCACGTGCGTCCAGTCCTGACCGTTCGAGGTGGAGACGTAGAGCACGTCGCCGATGATGAGGATGGAGCAGTTGGAGGCGTTGTGCGGAAAAACGCCCAGTTCATCCATCATGTCGTAGCGCCAGATGATGTCGGCGTCCTTCTCGCCGGGCGGGATGAGCGGAGCCTGCTTGCCGTCGGCACCGAGCACGTCCTGCACGACGTATTTGGCCTCGTCCTTGTAAGGGCCGTCGTTGCCGTTCGCCATGCCTTCGACGTCGAGGCAGAGGATTTCGCAGCGCGTGGTGACGATGTAGAGGCGGTTGCCTTCGATGACGGCGGAGGAGAAGAGGCCGAGGCTTTCCCAGTCGTTGACCTTGCCGGACTTGAGCTTGGAGACGACAAGTTGCCAGTTGAGCGCGCCGGACTTCTCATCGAGGCAGAGGAGGATGGAGCGGTCGCCGAGATGCTTCTTGTCGCGCGGCACGTCGTTGTTGGTGCCGACGTAGATGCGGCCATTAGCGATGGTGGGGTTGCCGTAGCTCTGCGAGCCGAG
>CAMBZO010000250.1 GCA_945872195.1 Akkermansia muciniphila
ACCATCTTGCCGATGTGGAATTGCAGCACGCCGGGGATGGGCGCGAGATACTTCTGTCCTCCGGCGATGAGGTCATCGGCGGCCTGCGGGTTGGCTGGGTTGGTCCAGAAAATGACGACGTGCGAAAACATAGGCGCGCAGCGTAGTGAGGACGTTGCAGGGCTGGCAAATGGTTTTCAGGCCAAATGGTTTGACCCCTCCGCGCTTTGTCTCTAGCAATGCCACGCCAGCAGCCCAAACACCACGTATGAGCACCGCCGACCGTCCGCCCGCCACCCAACGCACCAAATACATGACCCTGCTCGCCGCCCTGCTGGGGTGGATGTTCGACGGCTTCGAGATGGGCCTCTTCCCACTCATCGGCCAGCCGGCGCTCAAGGACTTGCTCGGCGCGACCGCAGACCCGAACGACGCGACGAAGTGGTTCGGGGCCATCATCGCCGTCTTCCTCGTGGGCGCGGCCACCGGCGGCGTTCTCTTCGGCTGGCTGGGCGACAAGATTGGCCGCGTGCGTGCGATGTCGTTGAGCATCTTCACCTACGCCATCTTCACGGGCCTGTGCGGGTTCGCGACGGAGGCGTGGCACATCGCGGTGCTCCGGTTCATCGCGTCGCTGGGCATGGGCGGCGAGTGGTCGCTCGGCGTCGCGCTGGTGAACGAAGTCTGGCCGGGCAAGTCCCGCGCGTTTATCGCCGGACTCATCGGCGCAGCGGCGAACGTGGGCTTTCTCATGGTCGCCCTGCTGAGCATGGGCCTGGCGGGTTTCATCGGCGGCGTGGAGGGAATGCTGAAGGCCATCGGTTGTTCGGATGCGACCACTGCGAAACTGCTGGCGAACTCCGCATGGCGCTTCCTCATGATCAGCGGCGCGTTCCCAGCGCTGCTCATCTTCTTCATCCGTCTCTGTGTCCCGGAGTCGGAAAAGTGGGAGGACGAAAAGGCCAAGGGCGGCACCTCGCACTGGGCGAACTCCGACCTGCTCGGCGTGCTCATCGGCTGCGTCGCGGCGCTGGGCATCATCTACGTGTGGTCGCCGGCGGCGGCGAACATCAGCGGCGCGGTCGCGACACTCGCCACCCTCGTGGGGCTGGTGGTCGCGCTTTTCGGCTTCCTGTATCCGGTGCGGCAGTATCTCGGCCGCGCGGTCGCCGCCGGTTCCCTCAAGCCAGAATCGCAGAAGGCGATCGTGAAAAGCATGCTGCTGGGCGCGGGCCTCGCGGCGGTGGCGCTATTGGGCACGTGGGGTTCCATCCAGTGGGCACCGCGCTGGGCCGGCCAGCTCCAACCGGACACGAAGGAAGTGAAATACTACGCGAAGGAGAAGACCCAGATTGCCACCGCAGTCGGGGCCATCCTCGCGACCATCGTGGCGGCGGTGGCGGCGGGGCGGTTTGGGCGGCGGATCACTTACTCCGTGATGTGCGTCGGCTCCATCGCGTCGGCGCTCTGGTTTTACAACGCCAACACCACCTTCGGCACCGGCTTCCTGTTCGCGGCGTTCATGGCCGGCGGCATCACCGCGTCGTTCTACGGCTTCTTCCCGCTCTACTTCCCGGAGCTGTTCCCCACCGCAGTGCGCGCGACGGGCCAGGGCTTCTCCTTCAACTTCGGGCGCATCATCGCGGCCATCGGCGGCCTGCAAACCGCCACGCTGATGAAGGCCTTCGACGGCAGCTTCCCGAAAGCCGGCTCCGTGATGGCGGCCATCTACGTCGTCGGCATCTTCATCATCTGGCTCGGACCGGAGACGAAGGACCAAGAACTGCCGGAGTGAACGGGGGTCAAGAGTTGAAGAGTGGAAGCGGCCCCTCCGCAACAATTCCCGCGATGACTCAAAGCGTGAACTCGCCCGCCGCGCTCGCGGATGACTGGTTCACTCCGGGGCGGTTCCTCGTGGGGTTGGCGCTCTGCCTCTTCGCCGCGTTCCCCGAAGTCATCCTCGGCAGCCAGACGTTCTACTACCGCGACTTCGGGCACTTCGCCTACCCGCTGGCGCACCACCAACGCGAGTGCTTCTGGCGTGGCGAACTCCCGCTCTGGAATCCCTATAGTTCCTGCGGCCTCCCGTTTCTCGCGCAGTGGAATACGATGTGTCTCTACCCCGGCTCACTCATTTACCTGCTCGGCCCGATGCCGTGGGCGCTGGGCTGCTTCAGCCTCGCGCACCTGCTGCTGGCCGGCGCGGGCGCATATCACCTCGCGCACCGCTGGAGCGGCAACCGCTTCGCCGCAAGCGTCGCAGGCCTAGCCTTCGCCTTCAACGGCTTCACCCTTCACGCCGTCATGTGGCCGAACAACGTCGCCGCGCTCGCGTGGGCGCCGTGGCTCTGGCTGCTGAGCGAGCGAGCGCGCCGCGAAGGTGGGCGAACTATCGTCCTCGCCGCGCTCGTCGGCGCGATGCAGATGCTGGCGGGCGCGCCGGAAATCATCCTCTTCACGTGGGCCATCGCAGCGGCGCTAGCGTTGCTCGAAGGCAAAAGGAAAATAAGAAATAGTGAGAGCGGCGGCAGTCTCCGCACTTTTTCCTTTTTCCTTTTTCCTTTTTCCTTGGCCCTCCTCCTCGCCGCCGCCCAACTCCTCCCCTTCCTCGATCTCCTACGGCACTCGCACCGGTCGGCGGCGTTTGACGACGGGCAATACGCGCTACCGCTCTCGGGCTGGGCGAACTTCCTCGTGCCGCTCTTCCGCATGACGCCCGACCGCAATGGGGTTTTCACTCAACTCGACCAGCAGTGGACCTCCAGCTACTACCCCGGCCTCGGCGTGCTGGCGCTGGCCGCGCTGGCCATCTGGCGGCGACGCGAGCCGCGCGTGTGGCTGCTCGCGCTCCTTGCCGCGCTCGGCGTGTGGCTCGCAATGGGGCAGAAGGCATTTCTCCTCGACTGGCTAAAAGCCGTCTGTCCGCCGCTGGGCTTCATCCGCTTCCCCATCAAGTATGTGCTGCTCACGCTGATGGT
This sequence comes from Akkermansia muciniphila, assembly GCA_945872195.1. GTDB lineage: Bacteria > Verrucomicrobiota > Verrucomicrobiia > Limisphaerales > SXTU01 > SXTU01. The sequence goes on from CAMBZO010000250.1 coordinate 2,958, forward strand.
TTTGCCCTTCCTAGCGGCGTTCGGCATCGCCCTGCTGCGGCAGCCCGCGCAAGCCACCGAGCAACTTGCGAAGAATCCGAATGACGAGCCGAGTCTCCCGTGGGGCCAGCCATTCACGAGGATTGTGATCGGATTGCTCACCGCCGGCGGTGCGGTTCTCTACTGGGCTTCGCTGGAGAAGAGCGCTGCCACATGGCCCACTGTTTCCAGCCAAGCCTTTGTCGCGCTCATGCTGCTGGCCCTGTTGACGATGCTGCTGACACGCGGACTGAAGTTCGCGCCGGGGCTGCGTTTCAGACCCGAGTGGGCCATCCTCGGCCTGCTCGCCGCTGACATCGTCCTCCACGCCCCGCGCCAAAACCCCGCCGTCATCCCGCACGCCTACGAGCCGGGCATCGCGAAGTTCCACACGTCCATGCCGCGCCTCGGCGAGGGCCGCGCGCTCATCACCCGCGAGATGGAAATCTTCATGGCCCACGCCAGCAACCCCGACGCCCTCAACTACTGCATCGGCGTCCGCCGCGCGCTCTTCGCGAACTGGAACCTCCTCGAAGGCGTGCCCAAGGCCAACGGCTTCTACTCCCTGTTCCCGCGCGAACTGGCCGAGACGTGGCAGCTCCTCTACGGCTTCGGGCACCCCTTTCCTGAGCCGTTCGCAGACTTCCTCGCCATCACGCGCGCCTCCTCCAGCAACACGCTGTTCACATGGGAGCACCGCACGAACGCCCTCCCGCTCATCACCACCGGCCAGCAACCCGTCTTCGCCAACGCGACGAACACATTGCGAGCCCTCGCCGCCGCCGACTTCAATCCCGAGCAAGTCGTCTATCTGCCCGCAGCCCGTGCCGGCGATTTCCAATCGCCGCCTGTCGCAAATGAAACCACGGAACGGCGGCCGCAAACCGCCGGCACGAGCGCGCGCATTCTCTCCGCGAGTTGGTCCGCCCACCGCATCGAGTGCGAAGTCGAGTCCCCCGCGCCCACGCTGGTCGTCATCGCGCAAACCTTCTACCATCCCTGGAAAGCCACCGTGAACGGACAGCCCACCGAAATCCTTCGCGCGAACCACTCCTTCCAAGCCGTGCGCGTCCCCGCTGGCCACAGTGCCGTGCGGCTGGAGTATGTGGACCGACAATTCCAGCTCGGCGTAGCCCTCTCCGCCCTCGGACTTATCCTGTGCGCCGTGCTCTGGTGGCGAGAGAGCCCTTCGCCTACCAAGCCAACGCCGTGACCACTCCCACTGCCAATTCGCAATTCGCAATTCGCAATTCGCAATTGCCCGACTGGTTCACTCCGCGCCGCTTCGCCGTCTTCCTGCTGCTCGCGTTCGTCGTGGCCTTCCCCGGCATCTGGATGGGCACGGAAACTTTCTTCCGCTCCGACTACGGCGTGATGGCCTACCCGTCCGCGCACTACCTGCGCGAAAGCATCCATGCCGGCGAACTGCCGCTCTGGAACCCGCTCTCGAACTGCGGCGCGCCCTTCCTCGCGCAATGGGGCACCATGTGTCTCTACCCCGGCTCGCTCTTCTTCGTCGCGCTGCCGATGCCTTGGTCGCTGGGCGTCTTCTGCCTGTTGCACCTCTGGCTCGGTGGCCTCGGCGCGCGCGCGTTGGCGGAACGCTGGACCGGCAACCGCTTCGCCGCCGCCCTCGCCGGCACGGCCTTCGCCATCAACGGCGCGTCGCTCGCGTGCATCACCTGGCCGAACTACTGCGTCGCCCTCGGCTGGATGCCGTGGATCGTGCTGCTCACCGAACAAGCCTGGCGC
>CAMBZO010000251.1 GCA_945872195.1 Akkermansia muciniphila
GCTCTATTACTCCTCACTCTTTTACTCAATGGACGTGGGCGAGACCAAGAGCGAGCACGGCGGCATCCATGAAGCCGCCATCGGCCTCGGCATCTGTCTCGGCCCGGCGGTCGGGGCGGCCGCCCTCTACCTCGCCCCCACTCAACCGAACGCCGGGGCGTTCGGCGTGACGGCGCTGCTGCTCGGGGGACTTGTGGGGCTGCTCGGGTTGCGGGTGAGGCGGTGAGCCAGCGTTGCGATTTGCGCCGAGTCGGGGCCCAAGATATTTGGTTGTGCGACAGAGACGGCTCCGTAAGATGCCGCCGGACGAGAGAAGCAAATCCGCAACCCTCTCGGCCGGACACAGGCTTCAATGCGCAGGCGGCCGAGATGGCCGCCTGTTTGTTTTTAGCAGGCTGAACTTCCCGGGATGTTTCCGCGCAACGGCCCGTGTGCTAGCAATTACTGATCGAATGCAACGTCACAAATCATCCGCGCCCGCCGGGAACCGCCCGGCCAACGACAACTCACGCCTGCTCGCCCGCACCGAGACGCGGCGCGTGTTCGACGCGCTGGAGGATTTCTTTGCCACCACGTTGAGTCAGGAGCCGGAGTCCGCCGCGCTCTTCCTCGACAAGATTGTCTCCCGCCTGCGCGAGGCCGGGCTCGAAGTGCCGCACACGGTGCAGACGCCCTACCTCAACACCATCCCCGTCGAGGACCAACCCGCGTATCCGGGCGACTGGCAGATGGAGGTCAAAATCAAGAACCTTATCCGCTGGAACGCGATGGCGATGGTCGTGCGCGCCAACTCGCACACGAATGTCGGCGGGCACATCTCCTCGTTCGCGTCGAGCGCGACGCTGTATGACGTGGCGTTCAACAACTTCTTCCGGGGCCGGCACGGGGACTTCAGCGGCGACTTGGTTTATTTCCAAGGCCACGCGTCGCCGGGCATTTACGCGCGGGCGTTTCTGGAGCGGCGTTTGGATGAGAAGCAGTTGGACAACTTCCGCCAGGAACTCGCCGAGGGCGGCGGGCTCTCGTCGTATCCGCATCCATATTTGATGCCGGACTTCTGGCAGTTCCCGACGGTTTCGATGGGCCTCGGCCCCATCGGCTCCATCTACCAAGCACGCTTCAACCGCTACCTCAAGGCGCGTGGCTTCCTCAAGGGCGATGAGGCCAAGGTCTGGTGCTTTGTCGGCGACGGCGAGAGCGACGAGCCGGAGTCCCTCGGCTCCATCACGCTCGGTTCCCGCGAGAACCTAGACAACCTCGTCTGGGTCATCAACTGCAACCTCCAGCGCCTCGACGGCCCGGTGCGCGGCAACGGCAAAATTATCCAGGAACTCGAAGCGCTCTTCCGCGGCGCGGGCTGGAACGTCATCAAGGTCATCTGGGGCAGCGATTGGGATGACCTGCTCGCCCGCGACACCACCGGCCTGCTGCTCAAGCGCATGGAAGAGGCCGTGGACGGCGACTTCCAGAAATACACCGTCGAGCCCGGCAGCTACATCCGGAAGCATTTCTTCGGCAAGTATCCCGAGCTGCTCCCGCTCGTGCATCACCTCACGGACGAGCAGCTTCGCAAGCTCATGCGCGGCGGCCACGACACGCGGAAAGTTTACGCCGCCTATCAAGCCGCGACCGAGCACAAGGGTTCGCCCACGGTCATTCTCGCGAAGACCATCAAGGGCTACGGCCTCGGCGAGGCGGGCGAGGGCCGCAACATTTCCCACAACCAAAAGAAGATGAACGAGAAGGAGCTCCGCGAGTTCCGCGAGCGCTTCAAGGTTCCCATCGGCGACGACGAGATTGCCGAGATGCCCTTCTACCGGCCCGCGCCCGACAGCGCGGAGACGAAGTATCTGCTGGAGCGCCGCAAGAAACTCGGCGGCTTTCTCCCGAAGCGCATCGTCAACGCCCCGCCGCTCACCGTGCCGAAGCTCGAGTTCTTCGCCGACGCCTTCAAAGGCTCCGGCAAGTCGGTGGCCTCGACCACGATGGCCTTCGTCGGCCTGCTGCGCGGCCTGCTCAAGCACCCCGGCGTCGGTCGCAACATCGTCCCCATCATCCCCGACGAGGCGCGCACGTTCGGCATGGACGCGCTCTTCCGCGAGGTCGGCATCTACGCGCACAAGGGCCAGCTCTACGAGCCGGTGGACAAGAAATCCCTGCTCTATTATCACGAGACCAAGGACGGACAGATTCTGGAAGAAGGCATCACCGAGGCCGGCTCGATGGCGTCGTTCATCGCGGCGGGCACGGCTTACGCCACGCACGGCGTGAACATGATTCCCTTCTACACCTACTACTCGATGTTCGGCTTCCAGCGCATCGGCGACCAGATGTGGCTCGCCGGCGACATCAAGGCGAAGGGCTTCCTCCTCGGCGCGACCAGCGGCCGCACCTCGCTCAACGGCGAGGGCTTGCAACATCAAGACGGCCACAGCCTCCTGCTCGCGAGCACCATCCCGACCTTGATGGCCTACGACGCCGCCTTCGCCTACGAAGTCGCCGTCATCATCGCGGAAGGCCTGCGCCGGATGTATCAGGAAGGCGAGGAAATCTTCTACTACCTCTGCCTCTACAACGACAACTACGCGCAGCCCGCGATGCCCGCCGGCGTCGAGCAAGGCATCCTCGACGGCCTCTACAAGTTCCGCCCCGGCGCGACCGGCAAGGCCCACAAGGCCCACCTCATCGGCAGCGGCCCCATCATCAACAGCGCGATGCGCGCGCAGGAAATCCTCGCCGAGCGCTACAACGTCTCCGCCGATGTCTGGAGCGCGACGAACTACAAGCTGCTCCGCAACGACGCCCTCCGGTGCGAGCGTTGGAATATGCTCCATCCCACAGAGACGGCGAAGAAGCCGCGCGTCACCGAGTTGCTGGAGAAGGAGCAGGGCGTCTTCGTCGCTGTGTCCGACAACATGAAGATTGTGCCCGACCAAATCGCCCCGTGGATCCCCGGTGGCCTCACCACGCTCGGCACCGACGGCTTCGGCCGCAGCGACACGCGTGAACGGCTCCGTCGCTTCTTCGAGGTGGACGCGGAGCTGACCGTCATCGCCACGCTGCACGCGCTGGCGAAGAAAGGTGTCATCGAGCGCACCGTCGTCGCTCAGGCCATCAAGGACTTGAACGTGAACCCCGAGAAACTCGCGCCGGTTCTTCTCTGAGCCATCCTGTTCGCAAATCCCCCACCTGAATTTATGGACGTTAAACTCCCCAACCTCGGCGAAGGTGCCGACTCCGGCACCGTCGTCAACCTGCTCGTCAAGGCGGGCGACACCATCACCGCCGGCCAAGGCCTCCTCGAACTCGAAAGCGAAAAAGCCGTCGCCACCATCCCCGCTCCGGCGGGCGGCGTGGTCGGCCAGATCTTCGTGAAGCTCGGCGACAAGGTCAGCGTGGGCCAACGCCTGATCTCCCTCGCCGACACCGCTGCCGCACCCGCCGCCGCCCCGGCCCCGGCCGCTGCCAAGCCAGCCGCAGCCGCGCCCATTGCCGCACACCCCATCGCCGACCTGCCGCCCGCGCAACCCGGCGTGGAGCCGACCGCGTCGCCCTCCATCCGCCGCATCGCGCGCGAGTTGGGCATTGACCTCACTCAAGTCCGCGCGAGCGAGCGTGGCGGTCGCATCGTGATGAGCGACGTCCGCGCTTACATCGCCCAGCTTCAGCACCTCGCCGCCGCCCCGAAAGCCGCGCCCGCCGCCGCCGTGGCCGAGAAGCCCGCCGTGGAGAGCGTGGACTTCTCCAAGTGGGGCGAAATCTCGAAGAAGCCCATGTCCATGCTGCGCAAAGTCATTGCGCGCCGCATGACCGAGAACTGGAACGCCATCCCGCACGTCACGCAGTTCGACGAGGCGGACATCACCGCGCTCTTGGAACTGCGGAAGAAGTTCGCGCCCGCCTACGAGGCCAAGGGCACGCGGCTCACGCTGACTTCTTTCGCGCTCAAAGCCGTCGCCGCCACGCTGAAGAAGCATCCCATTTTCAACAGCTCGCTCGACGAGGTGGCCAACGAAATCGTGCTCAAGGAATACGTCCACCTCGGCCTCGCCGTGGACACCGACGCAGGCCTCATCGTCCCCGTCCTCCGCGACGCCGACAAAAAGAGCCTGCTGGAGCTGTCCAAGGACATCGAGGAACTGGCGAAGAAAGCCCGCGATCGCAAGGTCTCCGCCGACGAGCTGAAGGGCGGCACGTTCACCATCTCGAATCAGGGCGGCATCGGCGGCGCGCACTTCACGCCCATCGTCAACAAGCCGGAAGTCGCCATCCTCGGCCTCGGCAAGGGCGCGTTGAAAGCCGTGGTGCGCGAGAAGCAAATCGTCCAGCGCATGATGCTCCCCCTCGCTATCAGCTACGACCACCGCGTGATTGACGGCGGTGCCGCCGCGCGGTTCACGGTGGACCTGCTCGCGGCCTTCGAGAGCTTCAAGGAAGCCGACGTCACCCTTTAACCCAACACCCTCTCCCAAACATGGAACCGACCAAGACAGACCTCGTTGTAGTAGGCGCCGGCCCCGGCGGATACGCCGCCGCCTTTTACGCCGCGGACCTCGGCAAGAAAGTGATTCTCCTCGAACGCGACCCCAAGCTCGGCGGCGTGTGCCTCAACCGCGGCTGCATCCCCTCGAAGGCGCTGCTCCACGCGGCCCACAACATCAGCGCGGCGAAGGAGTCCGCCCATCGCGGCATCACGTTCGGCGCACCACAAAT
>CAMBZO010000252.1 GCA_945872195.1 Akkermansia muciniphila
GGAAATCATGATCGTGGTCGCCATCATCGGTCTGCTCGCAGCCATCGCCATCCCCAACTTCGTGAAGGCGCGCGCCACGGCCCAGAAGAACGCGTGCATCGCCAACATGAAGCAGATTGAAGGCGCGGTGCAGCAGTGGGCCCTCGAAGAGAAGAAGGTCGCCTCCGACACCTGGGCGATTGGCACAGCGACCCTGCTGCCCTTTATGAAGGGTTCTGTGATGCCGACGTGCCCTGCGTCCGGCAGCGTCTATGTCGGTGGCACTGTCGCCGGTAACCCTACGTGCGCCAACGCAGCCCTCGGACACACGCTCTAAAGTTTGAAGTCCGCTTCGGAAAGGGCTTGGAGCGCATTGCTCCAAGCCCTTTTTTCTAGCTGCACCTCACCACCTTATTCCCAGCACCGTTCAGCAGTGGACAGTGGGCAGGGGAAATGAAGATCGCGTCCACGGGCAACTACTCTGTCCGATGCCGGGCCCGATGGGTTATTTCAAAGGTTCCTTCCTTGCCGGATGTCCGGACGGCGGCGAGCGCCGGAGATAAGGTGGCCTTGCCGCCGACCGCACTTTGCCCATCCTCGGACACACGCTCTGACCCAGCGCGGCTACTAATTCCGGCCGAATCCAACCATGGAAGCCACCGTTTCAATCGAAAACCTGCGCGTCGAATACTCCAGCCGCGACCTCGGCGAATCCACCAAAGTCGCGGTCAACGGTCTGACTCTCCGTGTCGGCCAAGGCGAAGTCTTCGGCTTCCTCGGCCCCAACGGCGCGGGGAAGACTTCCACGATGAACGTCCTGCTGGGCTTCGTGCCACCCACCAGCGGCACCGCCCGTATCTTTGGCGTGGACGTGCGCGAACCCATCGCCCGCCAGCGCATCGGCTATCTGCCGGAGCAGACCTACTACTACAAATTCCTCACCGCCGAGGAATTGCTCCGCTTCTACGCGGGCATCTTCGGTATTCCCAGGCCGGAAACCGAGGCGCGCATCGACGCCGTGCTGAAACTCGTTGAGCTGGACCACGCGCGGAAACGGCAGATCAAGACTTACTCCAAAGGGATGCAGCAGCGCGTGGGCCTCGCACAGGCGCTCATCAACAACCCCGACCTCCTCATCCTCGACGAGCCGACCAGCGGCCTCGACCCCATCGGTCGCATGAAAGTCCGCGAAATCATCCAGCGCCTCAAGGGCGAGGGCAAAACCGTCTTCTTCTCCTCTCACGAACTGGGCGAAGTCGAGACCGTCTGCGACCGCGTCGCCATCCTGCACCAGGGTGAACTCAAGACCGAGGGCCGGGTCAGCGACCTGCTCAAGGAACACTCCGCAAACTTGGAGCAAATCTTTCTGAAACTCATCGGCTACCCCCCGCTGCCATGAACACCGTCTGGTCACTTGCCAAAGTCGTCGTGTTGGAAATGATCCGGCGAAAGGACTTCTACGTCCTCTTCATCCTGACCGTGCTGCTCACCCTCACGGCGGCCAGCGTCAACCTCTTCAACGACCGCAGCATCGTCCGCTACCTCAAGGAAATCTGCCTCCTGCTCATCTGGCTCTCCGCCCTTGTCATCGCCATCACCTGCACCGCCCGGCAAATCCCCGCCGAACGCGAGCACCGCACCCTCTTTCCGCTCCTCGCAAAGCCCGTCACGCGCGGGCAGTTCGTGCTCGGCAAATTTCTCGGCTGCTGGCTCGCGGTCGGCCTCGCCCTCGCCGGCTTCTACCTCTTCTTCGGTCTCGTCAGCGCCACGCGCGAACAGCATTGGCCGATGTTGAACTATCTCCAGGCTGCGTGGCTTCACTGGCTGATGCTGGGCATCGTCATCGCCTTCACCCTGCTCGGCTCCATCCTCTTCGCCACGCCATCCTCCAACGGCACCATCTGTTTCGCCTGCGCCGCCGGCATTCTGTTGCTGGGCCGGCACTTGAACAAAGTCGCCTTGAGCCTCGCCGAGCCGCTCCAATCCCTGCTCTACACCGCTTACTTCATCCTCCCGCACCTCGAGATCTTTGACGTGCGTGAGCTCATCATCCACGACGCAGGCCTGATTCGGTGGGACATGTTCGCGCTCGCCACGCTCTACGCCGCAGCCTACACCGCATTCTTCCTCTTCGCCGCGTGGCTCGCGTTCCGCCGCCGCCCGCTGAACTGACATGAACCCAGCTCTGCCTCTCGCCCTGGCCCTCGCCGCCGCGTTGTCAGCGGGAGGACGGCTCCTGCTGTGGCAGCAATCTCGTGGCCAGGACACCAGCTCACTCTTCACCCTGGTGCTGGGTGAAAGCCGCCGCGCTTTCGCGGACCAGATGTTCCTCAAGGCCGATGCCTACTACCACATGGGCAACTACCCTTCCGTGTTCGATCTCGCCCAGTCCGACGGCAAGACCCACATGGCCAAGGAAAGAGCGGGCCATGATCCACACGATCACCCCCAGCCGCCGCCGCCGCACCGCGACTGGCTCGAAGCCTTTGGCAGCCATTTCCACCCCACCGGGCACCGCCACTTGGAAGCCTTCCGCGACGGCCGCGAGATTCTCCCCTGGCTCCGCCTCGCAGCCGAGCTGGACCCGCACCGCGTGGACAGCTACACGGTCGCCGCCTACTGGCTGCGCGAACACCTGAACCGGGTCACCGACGCCGAGGCATTTCTCCGCGAAGGCCTGCGCGCCAACCCCGACAGCTACGAAATCCTCTTCGAACTGGGCCGCCTCTACGCTGAGAACAACCGCGATGTTTCGCGCGCCCGCGCCGTGCTGGAGCTCGCCATCAACAAGTGGATCCGTCAGGAAGCCGCCAAGCCAGCCCCGGACACATACAGTTACCGGCTCATTCTGGGCCAGCTCGCCACCCTTGAGGAGCAAGCCGGGAACCTGGACCGCGCCCTCGCCCACTTCACCCGCCTCAAGCACTTCTCCCCCCAGCCCGACGCTGTCCAAAAGCGCATTGACGAGGTGCAGGAAAAAATGAGCGGTAAAAAGTAGCGCCGGTGGTTCTGCCAAATTTGCTGTTCCCTTGCGGAGGCTGAATTGACTTCGCCCCCGGCTTCGCGGACAAATCTCCCCGTGACTAAGACCCAAGCTGCGACGTGCGCGTAGTCCTAGACGATAGCGTGGATTACCATTCTTATCGCCAGCCTGTGCTTCGCAGGAGACGACATGAGGAGTCTCTTAGTCAGAGCCTCCTCACGTCGGCACCTACCGGGGAGGCCTTGGCTTGACCACCTGGTCCTTCGCCTCCTCTTCCTGGCTCATCCTCCTCGGCGCTGCCGTGTGGCTCGGCGCGGCGTGGCTGTGTTGGCAGAACGCCACGCGGCGCGGGGGCAAAGCGGCGGTGTTCATGGAGTCGCTGCGGCTCGTCATCATGACGCTGCTGGTCTTCACGCTGTTCCGGCCCGAGCTGGTGCGGCGCATCGAGCGCAAGGAGTCGCCGCAAATCGCCGTGCTGCTCGACGCCTCCGGCAGCATGGCCACGCGCGACGTGCGCGGCGGCTCGAACGTCCTCACGCGCGCCGAGTGGCTCGCGGCGCGGCGCGCAACGAACTTTTGGAAGCCACTGGAAAAGTCCGGCAAGGTCATCGTCGAGGACTTCTCCGCGCCACCGACAGACACGAATTTCAACGCGCAGGCCGAGGCTGGCACCGACTTGAGCACCGCGCTCGAAGCCTCGCTTCAGCGCCACAAAAACCTCCGCGCCGTGCTCGTCTTGACCGACGGCGACTGGAACGCCGGCAAGCCGCCGCTGCTCGCCGCAGCGCGGTTCCGCGAGACGGACACGCCTATCTTCGCAGTGAGTGTGGGCGCGGAGCAGCCCTTGCCGGACTTGGTTTTGGAGCGTGCCACGGTGCCAAGCTACGGGCTTATCGGAGAGCAGATTTCCATTCCGTTCCGCATCGCGAGCCATCTGCCGCGCGAGGTGAAGACGCAGCTCATCATTGACGCGGGCGACGGCGAGGAAGTGAAAAAGGACATCACCATCCCGGCGGGCGGGCAGTTGCAGGACGCCATCGTGTGGTCGCCGCGCAACGTCGGCGAGCAGACCATCATGCTGCGTCTGCCGCCCGAGGCCGACGAGGCGCTCACGGACAACAACGCGCAGCAGTTCCGCATCGCCGTGCGCTCTGAGACGCTCAAGGTGCTCGTGGTGGACTCGCTGCCGCGCTGGGAATACCGCTTCCTCCGCAACGCCCTCGAACGCGATCCCGGCGTGGAGTCGCATTGCGTGCTCTTCCATCCGTCGCTCGGACCGGGCGGCGGGCGCAACTACCTCACCGCCTTCCCCGGCACGAAGGAACAACTCCAGCGCTACGACGTGATTTTCCTCGGCGATGTGGGTGTGGGCGAAGGCGAGCTGAAGGAATCGGACGTCGCGCTGATTCGCGGCCTGGTCGAGCAGCAGGGCAGCGGCCTCATCTTCCTGCCGGGCCGGCGTGGTCGGCAAATGTCGTTGCTCAACGGCCCGCTCGCGGACCTCATGCCGGTGCAGCTCGACGACAAGCGCCCCGACGGCGTCGCGTTGCAAAACGAAGTGCCGCTCCTGCTCTCAGCCACGGGCAAAGGCCACTTGCTCACGCGCTTCGACGGCGACGAAAACCGCAACGACGACATCTGGAAAAATCTGCCCGGCTTTTACTGGAGCGCCGCCGTGGAGAAGAGCCGGCCCGGCAGCGAAGTCCTCGCCGTCCACGCCTCGATGCGCAACGCGTGGGG
>CAMBZO010000253.1 GCA_945872195.1 Akkermansia muciniphila
CCTTGCCTCCCACCATCTGGCGCACGCGCAGTTCCCCCTCGAGGATGAGATACATCGCGTCACCGACTGCGCCCTGCGTCACGATCGTGTGGAACTGCCGGGCGTTCTCCACCTCCATGAACTGCGCGAATCGCCCGAGCTGCTGGTCGCTCATTTCCCCGAGGATTTTCACGCGCCTCAACGCGCCCGGCTTGATGCCCGCGACGAGCGGAGTGTGAGAGACCGGCACGCTCCCGGGCGTGATGGCATTGAAGACGGAGCGCATCTCGGACATTTTGCCGGCCTCGCTCCACTTGCCCTCATGGCAAACGAAAACCCACGTGTCTGTCACCACGCGCTCGTCCCGCACCCACTCGACCAACGTCGGCATATCCACCGGGCCATAGACGACATCGTCCGTGGCCCAGATTTTGTAACCGACTTCTGCTTGATCACCCATGAAGTTGTCGCTTGCGTTGTGCTGCTGAGTTAAATGCCGGAATGCGATTTGCGACGCAATCCGAAACTACGTCATTCGATCCAGAGCACGTGGGCATAAGGCGAGGCAACCCTGCCCGCGCTAACAAGCCATCTTACATCTGCTCCGTCGTCTCGATGCCCAGCACTTCTAAGCCCTGCTTGAGCACGCGTCCCGTGAGGTCGCACAGCAGCAACCGCGTGGCGCGCTCATCCCCCTCGGACTTGAGCACCGGGCAGCTCTCGTAAAAGCGCGCGAACACCCCGGCGAGGTCGTAGAGATAATTGCAGAGGAAGTTGGGCCGGTATTCCTCCGCCACCGCCTCCAGCACGAGGCCGAAGTTCAAGAGCTGCTTGGCCAGCGCGATTTCATCCGGCGCGTTCAAGCTGACCGCTGACCGCTGACCGCTGACCGCTGACTGCTCCAAGCTCTTTCGGTGAATGCTCCGCAGCCGCGTGTAGGCATACAGCAGATACGGCGCGGTGTTGCCTTGCAGCGCCAGCATCTTGTCCCAACTGAACTGATAATCGCTTTGCCGATTGGGCAGCAGGTCCGCGTATTTCACCGAGCCCAGCCCGACGATGCGGGCGATTTCCTTCCGCTGCGCCTCGGGCAAGTCCGGGTTCTTCTCCGTCACGACTGCGAGCGCCCGCTCCTCCGCTTCATCCAGCAAGTCGCCGAGCTTCACCGTGTCGCCGCTGCGCGTTTTGAAAGGCTTGCCGTCCTCGCCGAGAATCTTGCCGAAGCCGACATGGATGAGCTTCACCTGCTTCGCCGCGTCCGACTGCCAGCGGGCGAAGGTGAGGAACAGCTTGCGGAAGTGCGGGGCCTGCCGGTCATCCACGACATACACGATCTCCTCCGGTGCCCACGTCTTGAGCCGGTAGTCCACCGTGGCGAGGTCGGTGGTCATGTAGTTGAAGCCGCCGTCGCTCTTGCGCACGAGCGCGGGGTCGGCCACCCACTCGCCGTCGCGGTTGACGAGAAACGGGTCCGACTTCTGCGGCAGCGAGCCGTCACTGAACACGCCCACCGCGCCCTCGCTCTCGCGGGCGAGGCCGCTCGCGAGCAAGTCGTTCACCACCGGACCGAGCTGCGGGTTGTAAAAACTCTCGCCCAACGCGTGGTCGAACTTCACTCCGAGCCGTCCGTAAATCGTGTCGAACTGCGCTTGCGAGACGCGAATCATCTCCTGCCAGACGGCGATGTTCTCCGCGTCGCCGGCCTGGAGTTTCACCAACTCCAGCTTCGCCTCCTCCAGCCGCGCGGGCGTCGCGTCGCACTCGGCGTTGATGGTTTTGTAGAGCCGCTCCAGCTCCGCGATGGCGTCGCGGCCCAGCGCGTCGCGGTCGAGGAGTTGCTTCCAGCCGAGCAGCAGCTTGCCGAACTGCGTGCCCCAGTCGCCGATGTGGTTGTCCGTGACGACGCGGTGGCCGAGCAGTCGGAAGACGCGCTGCAATGCGTCGCCCAGGCCCGTCGAGCGGATGTGGCCGACGTGCATGGGCTTCGCGACGTTCGGCGAACTGAAGTCAATGACCACGGTGCGCGGCTGCGCGGCCTTGGCGAAGAACAGGTGCTCCCCCTGCGCGGCGGATTGCAACACGGCGGCCAGCGCGGCAGGGCGCACGCGGAAGTTGAGGAAGCCCGGCCCGGAGATTTCCACCGCGTCGCAAAGCTCGGTCACGTCGAGCTGCGCCTGCACCTGCTCGGCGAGCTGGCGGGGGTTGAGCTTGCGTTGCTTGGCGACGGCGATGAGCGCGTTGGATTGGTAGTCCCCGTGCCGCGCGTCCGGGCAGGGGCGCACGAGCACGTTGACGACCTCCGCGTCCGGCAACACAGCGCGGACGGCGGCTTGGAGACTGGCCTGAAGTTTTAGGTGCAACATGATTTCGGCAAAGGCGCGGAAGCTAAACACGCGTGCCGGGAGGGTCGAGCGCAAAGCCCGGCGAGCGACCGCGCAGGTGAGAAAGTGAGAAAGCGAGCGGGTGAGCTAGGAGATGCCACCCGCCCCCGCTCACTTTCTCACCCGCGCACCTGCTCACTTTCCCGCCCGCGTCCCGCTCCGCACGCAGCGGAAGCCAGTGTGATTCAAGCCCGTGTCCGGCGAGGTCTTCATCCGCATCGCGGGACGGTAGCCCCAGCAATACACCTCGGTGCAAAGATACGAGCCGCCGCGCGTGATGCGCTTCCAGACGCCGGGTTCGTTCGGGTCGTAGCTCTCCTGCGGGCCTTGGGGGTTCTGCTTGGGGCTCTTCGCGTAGTAATCCGGCATATACCAGTCACTCGTCCACTCCCACACGTTGCCCGCCATGTCGAACAAGCCATAGCCGTTCGCCGCGAACTTGCCCACGGGCGACTGCAACTTGAAACCGTCCTGCAACGTGTTGCCATTCGGGAACGACCCTTGCCAAATATTCGCCAGCCACTTGCCATCGGGTGTCTTCTCGTTGCCCCAGGTGTAAGTCAGCTTGTCCTTGCCGCCGCGCGAGGCGAACTCCCACTCCGCCTCGGTGGGCAAACGCTTCCCCGCCCACTTCGCGTAAGCCATCGCGTCGAACCACGCCACCTGCACCACGGGAAACTGCTCGCGGCCCTTGATATCCGTGTCCGGGCCTTCGGGATGACGCCAGTTCGCACCGGGCACGTAACGCCACCATGCCATGTGATTGTGCAACGGCACCTCGCCCGGCGGCGGCGTGAAGACGATGGACCCCGGCACGAGCGCCTCGGGCGGGGCGTCCGGGAAATCCTCCTGCTTGGGTTTGCGCTCGGCGATGGTCACGTAGCCCGTGGCTCGCGCAAACTTCTCAAACTCCTCATTCGTGACTTCGTAGGTGTCCATCCAGAAGCCATCCACGCTCACCTCGTGAATGGGCTTCTCGTCCGGCTGACCTTCCTCGGAACCCATTTGAAAAGTGCCGCCCGGAATCCACCGCATGCGGTTCGTCCACGAGGAGTCACTCGGGTTCGCGGCGACGGTAGCCACCGGCGCCCCCTTCGACGCGGGCGGCGCGTGGGCTAAACCCTTCGGCGTGTCGTTCCGGCGGGCGTAGTCGTTGGCCGCCTTCTTCGCCAAGAACGGCGAGACCAACCACACGAGGCCCACGACCACCACCAGGGCAGCCACGAACTTCCAAGTGCTGACGTGATGCGGGTTGGGTTCGGGCGACTGACTCATGCGGACAAGGTAAAAGGAAAAAGGAAAAAGGAAAATGGGGAAATCTGTCGAAGTCGCTCCCGCCCGCTCACCTTTTTTCTTCTCCCAGCGAGCCGTGCCGCGCCGCCAGCTTCCCTGCGCCCTCACGCACCAACTCCACCAGCTCGCGCGGCTGCAAGACCACCGCGCGCCCCGCCCAGGCCAGCACCCAGCGCTCCACTTCCACCAAGCTCGAGAGCTTCATCCGCAGCTCCAGCCCGCCGTCCGGGAGGTCCGTGGACTTTTGCGACGCGTGCCAGCGCTTCTCCCGGATGTAGTCCGCGATGGCGGCATCGAACCGGATGCAAACATCAAACTCCCCCTCCGCCGAATGCACGCCGAAGCTGTCGCGCAGCCGCTTCTCCACCGAGAACTTCTGCGGCTTCGCAAAGGTCTTGCCCGTCTCCCGCACTGCCGAGATGCGCGCCGGCGCGAACGTCCGCACATCCTTCCTCCCGTGATCGAACGCGAACAAGAACCACTCCCCGTTGATGTTCGCGAAGTGATACGGGTCCACGATGCGCCGGTCCGGCGCGCTCTGGCCGGGCTTGCGGTAAGCCAGCTCCAACTGCCGCCGCGCGGCCGTGGCCTTCGCCAGCACGTCGAACACGCCGAGGTTCAAGATCGGCTCCGCCGTCGTGCGGAACGAGATGGTCTGCTCCACATCCGCCAAGTTCAGCGAGATGGTGTCGGGCAACGCCTGCGCCATCTTCCGGATCGCCGAGAGCAGCGGCTTCTCGAAGCTCGTGCCGCGATACTGTTGCAGCGCCTTCTCCGCCACGATGAGCGCGAAGAGCTCGCCCTCCGTGATTTGGAACGTGGGAAACGCACTGACCACCTCCGTGTAGTGGTATCCCTTGCGCGCGACATCAAATGCGATGGGCAGCCCCAGCCGGTCGCGCATGAACTCCACATCCCGGTAAATGGTCTTCGTCGTCACCTCCAAGTCCACCGCGAGCGAGGTCGCGTTCGGGTAGCCGCCCGCGTGCAACGTCTGGTGGATGCGCTGCATCCGCTCCAGCGGCGGGCGCGACTGCGG
>CAMBZO010000254.1 GCA_945872195.1 Akkermansia muciniphila
CGTGACCTGCCCGGCAGCGCGGTGAACGAATTGAAGTATTTCAGCCATGCGCGAAGAATAGGGCAAAGAACGAAGGAAGACAAGCCGCAGGAGTTCCAGGGTAAGTTCACCGAGCCGGATGCCCGGAAACCTTGGGACGGAAAACGAGGTGGCGTGCTGGTTTGAGGCAGAACGCCGAATCGGCAGCGCAGCGGCCGGGTTGCAGAAGCCACTGGCCTCTCCCAAAAAAGAAGCGGGCAACGATTGCTCGCTGCCCGCTTCCAACCCCAACAACCAAACCAACCGCGCTTTTTTCGACGAGACCCACCCACCTTGCTTCAAAGATTTTCTGCCTATGCCGTTTTTGGCTTCTCTGGAAACTCGTCCGGCGATTCAAGTGTCCAAACTCCCTGAAAACTGTTCTGTTCCCAGCCATGCGAATCCGCAATCTCAACCCCGCCGCCGATATCGGCGCGAGCGCGTGGTGGCTCGAACTCGACGGCCACCGCCTGCTCATGGACGCCGGCATCCACCCCAAGCACGAAGGGCGCGAGGGCCTGCCGTTGCTCGATCTGGTGAAGGACACCGATCTGGACGCCATCGCTCTCACGCATTGCCACCACGACCACGTCGGCAGCCTGCCCGTTGCCATCCGCCAGCACCGGCGCGCGCACGTCTTCATGACGGAGTTGAGCTATTTTATCGTCGAGCGGGTGCTCCATAATTCGGTGAACGTGATGCAACGCCAGCGCGAGGAGTCCGGCATCCGCGACTACCCGCTCTACACCCACGGCGAGTTGGATGAAATAGCGCCGCTCTTCCAAGGCTACAAATACAACCGCGAGATCCCGTGGGCGTTCCAGAAGTCGCGGACAGATGCCTCATCGCCCACCCTCGAATTCTTCGACGCCGGGCATGCGCTCGGCTCCGCCGGCATCCTCGTGCGCGGCAAGCGGGAGACCCTCTTCTACACCGGCGACGTGTGCTTCCGTGACCAGTCGCTCCTGAAGGGCGCGCGCTTCGAGGACGTGAAAGCCGACGTGCTCATCATGGAAACCACGCGCGGCAACCGCGACGTGCCTACCACCTTCAGCCGCGAGGCCGAACTCGCGCGGCTCATCGAGGCCATCCGCGAGACGCTCAAGCGCAAGGGCAGCGTGCTCATCCCCACCTTCGCGCTGGGCCGCACCCAGGAAATCCTCGCCGCCCTCGCCCTCGCGACCCGCGCCGGAAAGCTCAAGCATCAGCCCATCTACATCGGCGGCCTTGGGCGCGTCTTCACCGAGATTTACGACCTCGAAGCCCATCGTGCGAACCGCCTGCACAGCAACCTCCAGCTCCACGAGGCGTTGAACCTCATCGTGCTGGAGAAGGGCCAAGCCGAAATCATGAGGCTCACCGGAGGACGCATCTTCGTCATCACCGCCGGCATGATGAGCGAGCACACCGCCGCGCACGACCTCGCCGCCCGCATGATGGGCGACGAGCGGCACGGCATCTTCTTCGTGGGCTACGCGGATCCCGACTCGCCCGGCGGCCACCTGAAGGCCAGCACGCCTGGCGAACCGTTCCTCTTCAGCCCCAGCGCCGGCCAACTCACTCGGAATTGCGAAGTGCAGGACTTCGATCTCTCCGCCCACGCGAACCGTGACGAACTGCTCGACTTCGTCGGCCAAGTCTCGCCCCGCACCGTCCTCCTCGGTCACGGCGACGCCGATGCGCGCGGCTGGTTTGCGGAGCAAATCGCAGAGCGGCACCCGAAAATCCGGGTGATTCAGCCCAGCCCCGGCCAGCTCGTTGACGTGTGAGCGGGCGCATCGTGCCCCCGGCGCAAGGCCTTCAAGCCGCTTCACTGTTCGAGTGGAGAATGAACGAAACATGCGACCGGTGGACTTGCGGACAGTGAAAGGGCGTAAACGTCCTGCCCCTCCCCTCCGGGGGCAGCAAGAAAAGTCGGCCGCCACGAAGCTTGATTAGAGCGATTGTCTCTCTACACTCCTGCCGTCCCAAGCATGTCGCTAGCGGTTTGGCTGGCGGTGGGAACAAAAAATATTATGGACGAGCAGCCGAAAATTCCGACGCCGTCGCCCGTGCTTCTGCGCGAGCTCAACTACGCCTACACCCCCGTTGTCGCGTTCGTCATTGTCGCCATCGTGGCGCTGGTGCTGTGGACCAAGCGGCTCGGCCCCACGACGCTCCTCGCGGAGGCGGAGACGATTGACGCCATCGTGTCCAGCCCGCAGCCCGGCGTGCTTGCGGAAGCCAGCAAGGACATCCGCATCTTCTCCAAGGTCGCCAGCGGCCAGATTGTCACGCGCGTCGTCGGAGCGGACCCGAAGAATCCCATCCCGCTCACCGCGCCCATCGAAGGCATCATCACGAAAATTCACCGCTACCCCGGCGACACCAACGCCGTCGTCGCCGCCGGCGAGCCGATCATGACCATCACCGCGCCGCGCCCTGACCGGCTCATCGCGTTCCTGCGCCAGCCGCTTACTTTCGATCCCAAGCCCGGCATGAAAGTGACCATCCGCCCGCGCGCCCGCAGCCAGAAGACCTACGAGGCGACGATTGACAAGGTCAGCCCGCAGCTTGCGCCCATCCGCGGCGCGCTACTGCCGCCCGGCCAGACACGCGTCGAGCTGGGCCTGCCCATCATCATTGAGAAACTCCCCGCCGAGCTGAACCTCTACGCCGGCGAGATTGTGGATCTGACCATTCACCCCGGGGAAATCTCGGCCGTGAAGTAGCCGTCAGGTCGCCACGCTTCCAACACACGCGGGCGTCCCGTCAGGTCGCGATGCACTGCGGCTGCGCGCCAGCCAGAGCCGCTGAACAAACTCGCCAGCGCGGTTTCCTGCCCATCGCCGAACTCGGCGAACAAACCGCCGCCGCCGTTCAGCCACGCCGGCGCCTCGCGCGCCAGCAGCCGGTAGAAATCCAAGCCGTCCGCTCCGCCGTCCAGCGCGGCATGCGGGTCGAAATCGCGCACCTCGGCTTGCAGCGTAGCGATCTCGGCGGTCGGGATGTAGGGCGGGTTGGAAACGATGAGGTCGAAGCGAAGTCCCGCAGCCAGCGCGCCAAAGCCGTCGCCGTGGTGAAAGGAAATGCGTTCCGTCAGCCCGTGCCGCTGCGCGTTCGCTCGTGCAAGCGCGAGCGCAGCCTCTGAGATGTCCAGCGCGTGGACCTGCGCGGTCTTGCAGTGGGTCGCGAGCGCGATGGCCAGACAGCCCGTGCCCGTGCCGAAATCCAGAGCGATGGGCGAGGTGTTCTTGGCGAGTGCAGCGGCGGCCAGTTCCGCGAGCGTTTCCGTCTCGGGCCGCGGGATAAGCGCGTCGGGGCTGACGGAGATTTCCAAACCGCCGAAGGACGTGGAGCCGACGAGGTGCTGGAGCGGCTCGCGCTTGGAGCGGCGCTGCACGAGCGAGCGCAGCGCGGCGAGTTCCGGCTCGGCGAGCGCGCGGTCGTGGTTCAAATAAAGTTGCAGGCGCGGCAGCTTCAGCAGATGAGCGAGCAGCAGCTCGGCCTGCAAGCGCGGGGAGTCCACCCCGTGCCGTTGCAGGAATTCGGTGCTGCGTTGGATGACTTCGCGAACGGTCATGCCGGCAGCGTAACGAACCCGGCGCACGACTCGAAGGCCTTTCGAGTGCTGTTTGCCCTTCTCAAGGCCCCGGCCAAATGCCAGCGAAGTCGCACCGCTGGAAGCCGGTCGCGTGACGGAATCCCGGAGTAGGACTCCCCACGGAGTTTCTCACCACCAGCCGTTCGCGGGATCAGGCGGAAGCGGCGAAGCTGTCCCCAACGTGTCGTAGAGCGGAGGAAACTTGAAGAACTCGGAATGTCCGTCGGCGAAGAACAAATTAATGCGCCGATCGGCCGCAAAGTTGTGCCACTGCGTGGGCAGCGCGAGAACGCTCCTGTCCTTGTGCCAGATGTAGTCGCCGAAGATGAGCTTGGTGGTGGGCGAGGCGGAAAAGGCGGCGTCGCGGCTGGTGTTGTTCACAGTGCTGCCTGTCACGTGCAGCGTCTGGAAGCGGTCAGTGTTCCACTGCACCGAGTAGCTCGAGCCGTAAGCAAAGTAGCAGTTCTGAATGAAATTCGGGGCACCGGCGAACACTGAGTCACCTGCGTCCGACGGACAACGGAAGCTCTTGGTGTCACCCACGTAAGGGTTCATCAGCCGACTCGCAACCGTCGCCAAGCCGAAGGTGGGGTTGGTGCCCTGAATGCCGCCCCAATCATTCCAAGTGTTATGCACAGGATACTTGTCGTCGTAATCCCCGACATACACCTTGAACCCCAAGCCGATCTGCTTGGTGTTGTTGACGCACTGGATTTGCTTGGCCTTGCCCTTCGCCTTCGACAGTGCCGGCAGCAGCATCCCGGCGAGAATCGCGATGATGGCGATGACCACGAGCAACTCGATGAGGGTGAACGCGCTGCGGGTGCGCAGATCGCCGGAAGGACGGGTTGAGTTCATGGTCGGTTTGGGGTTGTCGAAACTCATACCATGTCAGAGAGGGCACGCAAGCCCCCACTTCGCACTGTCGGCTTGCCCGTCGCCCGCCGCCTGCCCAAGCTCTTTTCGTTGATGCATCCGCCCGAACTCACGCCAGAGGAACGCGCCATTTACGAATGGCAGATGTGGCTGCCGGACTTCGGTGAGCCGGCGCAGCGCAAGCTC
>CAMBZO010000255.1 GCA_945872195.1 Akkermansia muciniphila
CCTTGTGAGTGTGCTCGCGATGGAGGCGCGCGGCGGCGTCCAGCGGGACGAGGGTGGAATCAAAGTAGAAACCCGCGCGCGGATCGCGGCCTTGGGTGAAACGGCAGAGACGCATAGTGAGAGGATAGTGAGCGGACTGCGGCTGCCGGTCAACGCGGGAGGACTATTCAAGCTCGTGCCTTTATGCTTCACTACAGACTTGTTATGCAAAAAATTGTCTATCTGATTCCAAAGCCGATTCTGTTCGGCCTGCTCGGCGCGCTCGGTTGCGTGCTGGGCTGGGCAGCGGGCGAGCCGTTGTTGAAGTCCATCAAGCCGCCCGTCCCGAAGGCGGGCGAGGAGGCGAAGGGCCAGCCCGCAGCGCCCGTGCTGGTCTTCAGCAACGAACTACAGAAGCGCCTGCGACGCGAGGAGGCCAAGACCGGCGATGTGCAGATTTCGCTGATGTGGGACAACTTCAACGACCTTGACCTCCACTGCAGGGAACCCAGCGGCGAGAACATTAACTTCAGTCACAAGCGCTCCGCCTCAGCCGGCGAGCTAGACGTGGACATGAACTTGCGCCCGCCCTACTCCAACGAACCTGTCGAAAACATCTACTGGCCAACTAACGGTTCGCCGGAGGGCCGCTACCAGATTTCGGTTGCCCACTTCGAACGTCATTCCTCCGTGGACGAGACGGCTTACACGGTCGCCATCAAGCAGGGCGGGAAGGTGCAGGAATTCCGAGGCACCATCCGCCAGGGCCAGACCAAAGCAGTGCACACTTTCGTGATGAATAAAGCGCCATCGGCTGACTTGGCCAAGCTCAATCACCGCCAGCCGCCCTCGTTCAAGACCACGCTCGTCATCGGCCTGTGGACCTCGCTGCTGGCCGTCGGCATGGCCGCGCTCATCGTGGCGACGCAGAATTTTCTCGTGCGCCGCGCACTTTTCAGCGTGAAGGAAGCCGCGATCGTCCTTGGTGGCGGCGTGCTGGCCGGGCTGATTTCCGGCGCGGTGAGCCAGCACCTCTTTGCGCTTGGCGCGAACAGCCTGGCGGCGCAACTGAGCGAAACTAATGCGGAGCGCGTGCTGCCGATCATCTTCAAGACCGGGCAAGTCGCGGGTTGGTCGCTGCTGGGCGCGCTGCTGGGCTTCGGCCTCGCGTTTTTCATCCCGAACCTGCCGAAGTTCCGCGCGGGCTTCGCGGGTTTAATCGGTGGCGGCCTGGGCGCGGCGGCCTTCCTCCTCGCGCTCGCCAAGTCCGGCGAAGTCTCCGGCCGCCTCGTGGGCGCGGCGATTCTCGGCCTCACCATCGGCGTCGTGGTCGCACTGGTGGAGCGGCTCGCCCGCGAGGCGGCGCTGATTGTCCACTGGGGCGGGAACGAGCGCAGCGTCATCAACCTCGGTGCGGTGCCCGTCATCCTCGGCAGCTCCCCGGAAGCGCACCTCTACCTGCCGAAACACAAAGGCTTCCCGCCCATCACCGCTATCGTGACCTTCCGCGAGGGCCGCGTGCAGATGGAGAACAAGCTCTCGAACTCAACGCACACTCTGGCCAGCGGGAACAAACTCCAGATCGGCGACCTGTGGATCGAGATTCAGACGGACACGAAATGATCCCCAGGCTGACGGATGAAATGCCACAAAACGGCACAGAAGACTTAAGATGAGCTGTGATGCGACACTGTCCCGCCGCCAGTTCGCCGGCACGTTGAGTGGCGCAGCGGCCGCGCCCTTCTTCGCTCCATCCTTTTCCACCGCAGCACCCCGAGGTTCGGCCAAGCGCAAGCGCGTCGCGCTCATCACCACCATCGTCCGCAAGTTCTCGCACGGGCAGCACTTCGTTGACCGTTTGCTCGAAGGCTACGGCTGGCACGGCGAACACCATACGTCGCCGCTCGAATTGGTTTCGCTCTACGTCGAGCAGTTCCCGGAGACCGACACCAGCCGTGAACGCAGTCGGCGCCACGGCGTGCGGCTTTGTCCGACCATCGCCGAGGCGCTCACGCTCGGCACGTCGCGGCTCGCGGTGGACGGCGTGCTCATCATCGGCGAGCACGGCGATTACCCGCGCGACGCGAAGGGCCAACCGCTCTACCCGCGCTTCCGCTTCTTCAAGGACGTGGTGAAAACCTTCGAGCGCACGAACCAATCCGTGCCCGTGTTTCAGGACAAGCACTTCGCGATGGACTGGCGCGAGGCGCAGGAAACTTACCGCGACGCGCAACGCCTCGGGTTCTCGCTCATGGCCGGCTCGTCACTCCCGGTCACGTGGCGCATTCCCGCGATTGAGATCCCCCTCGGCACGCCGCTCGTCGAGAGCGTGGGCGTGGGCTATGGGCATCACGGCTACTACGACATCCACACCATCGAGACCGCGCAGTGCATGAGTGAGCGGCGGGCGGGTGGCGAAGTCGGCGTGCAGTCCGTGCAAGCCTTCAAGAACGAGGCCGTGTGGCGCTTGCTCGGCGAACGCGAGTCCACGCGCAAGCTCTGCCTCGCCGCACTCAATCGCAGCCAGACGCTCAAGGCCGCGCCGGGCTACACCTTCGTCGAGCCGAGCGTCGAACATCTCAAGCGCGTCAGCCCCTTCGCGGTCGCCTACGTCTTCGAGCATCTCGACGGCTTCCGCACGACGATCTTCCACTTCAACGGCACGGGCACCGCGTTCAGCCGCGACACCGCCGCGCTGAACGACTTCACCTACGCCGGCCTCACGCAGCGCGGCGACGTGCTCTCCACGCTGATGTTCCTGCCGATGCCGCCGACCATGTCCACGCTGGCGAACTTCTTCAGCCCGCTGGTGAACCACATCGAGCGCATGGTCCTGACCGGCCAGCCATCGTGGCCCATCGAACGTAACTACCTGACCACCGGCATGACGCTTTTCGCCGTGGACTCGCTCTTCGCCGACGGCGCGAAGCTGGAAACTCCCGACCTGCGCATCCGCTACCAGCCCACGCCGGGGCCGCACTTTTGGACTGGTTGAAATGAAACCGCTCCGCCAAATCGCCTTCGTCCTCGAAGACTTCGCGCTGCAAACGCCCGCGCAACAGCTCCTCGACCGCTTCCTCCTCGGCTATCGGCGTGCTGGTGGGTTCCACAAAGTCGAGGGCGTTGAGATTACTTGCTCACGTGCCCAACTCGAGGGGGAGGGCAGAGTGTGGGAAGCTGAAACGCACGAGTTGCATTGGCGGCTTGCGTATGGCGGTCTCAAATTCATTGGTCCTGTTTCATATGCCTTGCGCGACGCGGAAGCTTTCGTCGTTGTGCCTAAAAACGATACCACAGCCCCTTCAGAAGCTTTTCTGACTGCCGCGCTCACGCACGCCCAGCGCGGCGCGGCGTGCTTTGTCTTTGGCGCCCTCGCCTCGAACCTCGCCGCCGCGCGCACCTTCTCCACGCTCGCCGCTGCACGACAAGTCACGCTCGCCTCCGGCACCACGCTGCCCGTCACGTGGCGGCTACCGCAGATGGATTTGCCCTCGCAGGCGCGGGTGGCCGAAGCGCTCATCGTCGTGCAAGGAGCGTCGCCGCTCGCCGAACTGCACGCGCTCGACGGCTTGCTGCCCGTGCTCGAACGGCGCGCCGGTGGTGAGCGCGGCGTGCGGCAGGTGAAGTTTCTCTCCGGCCGAGAACTCTGGCGCGCGGGCGACCGCCGCGAGTGGTCGTGGCCGCTGCTCGCCGCCGCGCTCTCGCGTTCGGACTCACCGCAGGGCGACGCAATTCTGGACGGGCGCACGCAGGACTTGGTTGGCCTCGGCCTCGTGCCGAAGCTGGCGACAAACCCTCGCGGCTGGTTGCTTGAACACACCGACGGCGTTCGCACTGCGCTGCTCGTGCTCGACGGCGTCGTCGCCGACTTCAACTTCGCGGTGGGCCTCGCCGACGGAAGTAACCTCTCTGCTCAACTCTTCCGCGCACCCGCGCCGGGGCAGGAGCACTACAGCCGGCTCGCTGCCGCGATGGAGGATTTCTTCCGCACTGGCACGCCGCCCTGGCCCGCGTCGCGCAGCCTGCTGACTGCGGGCTTGCTCGATGTCTGTCGTCAAACTGCCGCGCAGCCGGGTGTTTGGCTGCGCACGCCAGAGCTGACGCAACGATGAGCACACCCAAGAGCATCAAGTGCCCGGCGTGCAAGAAGACCGGTGATTGGTTTACCACCGCGTTCGGGCCGTTCTGCTCCAAGCGCTGCAGGCTCGTGGACTTGGGCAAGTGGTTCAGCGAGGAACACAAACTTTCCGAACCGCTCCGCCCGGAACACTTCAAGGGCTTCGACGAGCTTCCGCCGGGCGAGCACTTGGACAGGCCGGAGAACTGAGGGTCAGGCCGCTGGCGGCTTCGCCGGTCACCAGCTCTTCGGCAGGTCTGGCAGCGTCGCCTTGAGGAGGGTGCGGAGGGTCTGCTTCTCGGTGGCGGGAAGGTAGGCGTATTCCGCGTCGGGCCGAGCCGGGTCGAGCGCTTGGGCGAGTCGGGTGAAGACGCGTTGCTTGAGTTCCGGGGGCAGGCCTTGGAAGGCGAGGCTGTAAATCATGTAGCTGCACCGGTGTTGGAAGAGCCGCGTGCGCAGGTCGAAGTCCTTGAGCGACGCGCCACCGGGGCCGAGCCGCCGGACGCGCGCGAAGTCGCGCTTGAATTCCTGATCTCCCGCGACGCCGCCTTTCGGCAACGGCACTTC
>CAMBZO010000256.1 GCA_945872195.1 Akkermansia muciniphila
GTCCGCATTGACGACCCGGACATCAAGAACATCGCTGACGGTTCGGGCGGGGACCTCGATTACCAATACGGCCTCTACTGGCCGCGCGCGGTCTACGCGCATCTGGTCACCGAGCTCAAGGCTCAGGAGGCGAAGTTGGTCGCCTTCGACGTGCTGTTCGGCGAGCTTCGGCATGATCATCCACCGGTGGTCCTCTCCACCAACGAGGTGCCGTTGTCCTCCGATGAGTTTTTCGCCAGACGGGTCCGCGAGGCGGGGAACGTGGCACTCGCGACGAGCGAAAATCTGGCTCCAGCGCCGCTGTTCATGGGCAGCCCGCGAGTCTTGGGGGATATTTCCATGGAGAAGGATTCGGACGGCGTGCTGCGTCGCGCGCGGGCTTTCAAGGTGCTGAGATCATGGCACACGGTCATTGAGCGCTACGCCTCGCGCTACGGGTTTGACCCGAACAAAGCCATCGCGGGCGGTGCTGAGTTGCTCAAGGTGGGGACGACCACCAAGGTGTTGGTGCAAATCCCGCTGGATGCGGAGAACACCTACGACATTAGCGCGTTCAAGGCGAACTTCGAGGACCTCCCGCCCGCCCGGTTTTCAATGCGGGGCAAGGCCTACCGCGATCAGCGGGTGTGGCACATGGGCATCGTGATGGCGGCAGCCGAGTTGGGTTTGGATCTTGAAAAGGCTAAAATTGACTTGGCGGCGGGCCGCATTTTTCTGCGGGGAACCAACGGTGTTCATCGGGTCATCCCGGTGGACAAGGAAGGCCGCTTCCATGTGGACTGGAGCATGAAGGAGGACGATGACCGGCTCACGAGCCTGAACATCTCTGGGTTCCTCCGCAGCGAGAAGAAACGGCGCGACGGAGCGGGCGCTGAGATCGTGTCCGCTGTGAAAGGCAAGGTGCTAGTCGTCGGCTCCCTAGCCACTGGCAATGATCTGACGGATCGGGGTGCGACACCGATCGAGAACAACGCATTCCTCGTGGCCAAGCATTGGAACGTCGCCAACTCCGTGATCATGGACCGCTTCATCACGCGCAGCCCGCTATGGCTGGAACTTCTGGCTGTGGTTGTCATGGGCGTGCTCGCAGCCGGGCTGACATGGAAGCTTCACGCGCCCTGGCCGACGCTGGCGGTGATTGGGATCGTCGTTGGCTACGTGTTCCTTGCCCGCCATGTGTTTGTGGAATACCGCTACTGGATTCCCATCGTCCTGCCTGTGGTTGGGGCGATGCTGCTCAATCACGTCGCCTTGCTCACCTACAACATTGTCTTCGAGCAGCGGGAGAAGCGCCGCGTCACGAGTGTTTTCGCCAAGCTCGTTTCCCCCAACGTTGTCAGCCAGCTTCTCGGACGCGATGTCATCAAGCTGGAGGGCACGCGCGAGCACATCACCGTCTTCTTCGCCGACGTGCGCGGCTTCACGCAGCTCACCGATGTGAATCAGACTCGCGCTGAGAACTACGTGCGGGACCACAATCTCACCGGCGCGGCGGCGGAAGCCCACTTCGACAAGAACGCCAAGGACACGCTCGAGACAGTGAACCTCTACCTGGCCGCCATCGCCGATCAGGTCAAGAAACACAATGGCACGCTGGATAAATACATCGGCGACTGTGTGATGGCCTTCTGGGGCGCGCCCACGCCCAACTTGCAGCACGCTGTCGCCTGCGTGCGCGCCGCGATGGACGCGCAGATCGCCATGCACCTCATCAACGTCGGGCGGGCAGCTGATAACCGACGGTTCGAGGAGGAGAATGTCCGGCGGGTGGCGGCGGGACAGGAGCCGCTCAACCTGTTGTCGCTCCTTGCGCTTGGCACGGGCATCAACACTGGCACCGCCATCGTGGGGATGATGGGGTCCGAGTCACACATCATTAATTACACCGTTTTCGGGCGTGAAGTGAACCTCGCCAGTCGCCTCGAGAGCCACTCTGGCCGCAGCCGCATCATCATCGGCGAGGCGACTTTCCGCGAGTTGGAGAAGTTCGACATGGAGCTGGGGGGCTTGTGCGTCGAGCTGGAGTCAGTGACGCCCAAGGGTTTCTCCATGCCCGTGCGCATTTGGGAAGTTCCGTGGAGAAAATTTCTCCCGCCCGGCACGCCGGAGCTGCCATCCGCCGAGGCCAAGCCGGAGAAGCCGGCCTGACGGCTCCTCCTGCACGTAATCCTAATCCTGCTCTCCCCCGCGCCAGAGATCCCTGAAGCGGAGCAGGATCAGGATTACGAGCAGGAGAGGAAGAGACTTCCGAACGCCCTCGTCACTCCCGCTCCGCCTGCCACCGCTGCACAAGGTTTTGCGGCAATCCCAAGTGGTCCAACACCCGTGCCACCACTGTATCCACCACTTGCTCCACCGTTTGCGGACGCGTGTAGAAAGACGGATTTGCCGGCAGGATTGTCGCACCCGCGAGCAGCAGCAGCTCGAGGTTCTTCAAGTGGACCAAACTCAAGGGCGTCTCCCGGGGCACGAGGATGAGCTTCTTGCGCTCCTTGAGCATCACATCCGCCGCGCGCAGCAGCACGTCGTCGCTGATGCCGTGCGCGATGCGGCCCAGCGTGCCCATGCTGCACGGGATGACCACCATCGCGTCGAACGGGTTCGAGCCGCTGGCGAACGGGACGTTCATGCTCTTCAGCCCGTGCTGCACCGCGCCCGCCGGCAGCCGCAGCCCGGCGGGCAATTCCTCCGCGAGCACCGCGTGCGCGTAGTTGCTCAGGACGACGTGGACCTCGTGCGCGCGGGCATCGAGGTTGTCCAATAACCGCTGCGCGTAGAGCGACCCGCTCGCGCCCGTGATGGCGATGACGATTCTCAAGTCCCGGAAATATGTCGGTGTGCGCGACGAGCGGCAAGTCGCGCGATTATCCCGTTGCCTTCAACTTGGCCGCTTCGCAAACTCCGGGCATGCAACTTGTGGTGAGCACCCTTCCGCTGGTTGGTTCAAAAGCCGTCTAACTTGCTTTGTGAACCTGCTCCCCCTGCTTCGCTTTTCCCGCCCAGCCCTCGCTTTCACATCCGTTCTGGTTGCGGTCGTGCTCAGTGGCTGCGGCGGTCCGGCGAAGAAATTACCCGCCACCGGCCCGCGTCTGATGCCCGGAACCACCGGGGCGAGCCGCCCGCCCTCGCCCGCCTACCAGCCGCCCCGCGTCGCCACACCGCAGCCACCGCCTCCCGTCCTCCAGCCACCGCCTCGATACACGCCGCCGACCGTCGTCCCCCAGCCCGTTCCGCCGCCGATTCCTGTCCAACCCGCCGCGCGCCCGCAGTGGATTCCCTTGCAGAGTTGGGCCGCGCAAATGGGCCTGCCCGCGCCCGTGCGGGTCAGTGCCACCGCGTTCCAAATCAAGTCCGCAGCCGGTGCGTTCCAGCTCACCCTCGGCACGCGTGCGGCGAGCTGGAATGGCTACAAGTTCCACCTCGGCTTCGCGCCGGCTTCCACCAACGGCGTGCCGTTCATCCACAGCCTCGACGCCGACAAGAACCTCGCCCCGCTCCTGCAAGTGAACCGCCCCGTCGCGCGCGGACGCGGCGTCATCGTGCTGGACCCCGGCCACGGCGGCATCGATGTCGGCACCAAAAGCGTGCTCGGTAACTCCTTCGAGAAGACCTACGCGCTCGACTGGGCCATGCGCCTGAAACCCCTGCTCGAAGCGCGCGGCTGGAAGGTCGTGCTCACCCGCACCACCGACCGCACCGTCGAGTTGACCGAGCGCGTCCTCATCGCCGAGCAGCAGCAGGCCGACCTCTTCATCAGCCTGCACCTGAACGCCGCCGCTGCCGGTGCCGCTGGGCTGGAGACGTATTGCCTCACCCCTGCTGGCATGACCTCCACGCTCACGCGCAACTACGCCGACCCGACGAACATTGTGTTGCCCGGCAACTCGCAGGACTTCCAGAGCCTTCACCTTGCGATGCGCGTCCACCGCTCCTTGCTCCAAAATATCGGCATGGCCGACCGAGGTGTGCAACGCGCCCGCTTCATGGCCGTGCTGAAAACTCAGCAACGCCCCGCCATCCTCATCGAGGGCGGCTACCTCTCCGACCGCAACGAAGCCAAGAACATCGCCAGCCCCGACTACCGGCAGAAGCTCGCCCTCGCCGTGGCGAAGGCGTTGGAGTAAATCTCATGCAGTGGCAGCAAGGTGAACATACCCTGACCGACGAGACCGCTCACCTCGATCTTGCCGCCGTTGTCGCGCTGCTGCGTTCGACATACTGGGCCGCCGAGCGTCCGGCGGAAGTCACCGAGCGCAGTCTCCGCCACTCGCTGAACTTCGGCCTCTTCCACGGCGCGGAACAGATCGGCTTCGCCCGCGTCGTGACCGACCGCGCGACGGTGGGCTACCTCTGCGACGTGGTGATTGCGGAGAGCCATCGCGGCCACGGCCTCGGCAAGTGGCTGCTCACCTGCATCCTGGAACACCCCAAGTTGCGCGGCTGCCGCATCGACCTCTTCACCAAAGACGCGCAGGAGTTCTACCGCGCCTTCGGCTTCGGCCCTCACAAATACACGAGCCTGGTGCGGTATCCGCAGTGAAGGAGCGCGGACGTCTACGTCCGCGTTTCATCGGGCTGCGGACATGGGCGTCCGCGCTCCGAGCACTTCCTCCACCGCCTCGTGCAGCGCCCCGACCATCCGCCGCAC
>CAMBZO010000257.1 GCA_945872195.1 Akkermansia muciniphila
GCTTACGTGCAGGACGTGCTGACCCCGCCCGTGCCGAACCCGTGGAACCGCCGCGTGCGTTTCGGCGGCATGGACTTCTTCGCTGACGGCAAGCGCGCCGCGCTCTCCACGTGGGACGGCGACGTGTGGATTGTCAGCGGCATCGACGAGAAGCTCGAGAAGCTCACTTGGAAGCGCTTCGCCAGCGGCGGCTTCGAGACGCTCGGCCTGAAGATTGTGGACGACGTCATCTACACGTCGGGCCGCGACCAAATCACCCGCTACCGCGACCTCGATGGCGACGGCTCGTGCGATGTTTACGAGACCTTCAACGACGACATCACCAGCTCGCCCGGCTTCCACGAGTTCACCTTCGACCTGCACACGGACAAGGACGGCAACTTCTACATGGCGAAGGCCGGCCCGGTGAAGGGCGGCGGTCGCGGCTTCGGCGGCGGCGGTGGCAACGGCGAGATTTCCGCGCACGCGGGCTGCCTGCTGAAGGTTGATAAATACGGGCACAAGCTGGAAGTCGTCGCCACCGGCCTGCGCGCGCCCACGGGCATCGGCGTGGGGCCGAACGGCGAAATCACCACCGGCGACAACGAGGGCACGTGGGTGCCGATGTGCCCCATCAACTGGGTCAAGCCCGGCGGCTTCTACGGCGTGGAAGACCTCGCGCACGGTCGCGACGTGAAGACTTTTTCACAGCCGCTCTGCTGGCTCGCGAAGAGCTGGGACAACTCCGGCGGCGGGCAGGCGTGGGTCACGAGCACGAAGTGGGGTCCGTTCAGCGGCGAGCTGCTGCACTGCTCTTACGGGCAGTCGAGCATCTACCTCGTGCTGAAAGAATTCATCGGCGGTCAGCCGCAGGGCGGCGTGGTGAAGATTCCCGTGAAGCTCACCTCCTCCGCGATGCGCCCGCGCTTCAACCCCGTGGACGGCCAGCTCTACAACGCCGGCTTGAAGGGCTGGCAGAGCAACGCCGCCAAGGACGGCGGCTTTGACCGCATCCGTTACACCGGCAAGCCCGTCGTCTCCATCGCCAAGCTGAATGTCACGAAGGCCGGTGTCGCGCTGACCTTCACGCAGCCGCTGGACAAGGCCACCGCCGAGGACGCGCAGAACTACGCTGGCGAACGGTGGAATTACAAGCGGACGAGTGACTACGGCTCGCCCGAGTTCAAGCTCACCAAGTCCGAGGACGGCAAGGAGCAGCGCGGCCACGACAAACTCGACATCACCGCCGCCAAGCTCTCCGCCGACGGCAAGACGGTGACGCTCGCCATCACGGACCTGAAGGTCGTGAACCAGCAGCTCCTGAAATTCCACCTCAAGACCGCCGCCGGTGCCGAGCTGAAGCAGGACGTGCTACACACCATCAACGTGATTCCGTGAAGGTGCGGCAGGCGAGGATGCCTGTCGTCACTGCGGGGATAAGGGCGCAGCAGTCGGGGGTGAAACTTCGACCTGCTCAGTTCGCCGCCAACTCGCGATGAACATCCCGCCGCCGCCCGTTCCCTGCGGCCAGAGGCAGTGTTGTGCCTGTGCTGGCTTGTGCGTCTGGAACGGGTTCGGGAGCGGCAGCGGCGTGAACTCCGGGTGCGCGGCTTGGAACGCGGCGGCCACTTCCTCTGTCTCGGCGCGGGTCAAGGTGCAGACGGAGTAAATCAATTTGCCACCGGGCTTCACGGCGGGCGCGGCGTGGTGGAGGAGCTGCGTCTGCACCGCTGCGAGTTCGCGCGCGTCTTCGGGCGTGGCGGTCCAGCGCGCGTGCGGGTTGCGCTGCCAGGTGCCCAGGCCGGTGCAGGGGGCGTCCAGCAGCACGCCGTCGAAACGCGTCTTGGTGGGGAGCTTCGCGCCGCCTTCCCACTGCGCTGCGCGGTAGTTGAAGCACTGCGCGCGGGCGGTGCGGAGCTTGAGTTTCTTCAAGCGCCACTCAGCGCGGTCGCTGGCCCAAATCATCCCCTTGCCCTGCATTTGCACGGAGAGGTGAAGTGTCTTGCCGCCCTCGCCGGCGCACGCGTCCCACCACGTCTCGCCGGGCTTCGCGCCGCAGACCATCCCGACGGCTTGCGACGCCACGTCTTGAATCTCGAACTCGCCGGCGTGGAACTCGGGGCGGCGGAAAAGGTCTTCCTCGCCGAAGTAGGCGAGCGCGTCGGGCAGCGGACAGGTGCGGTTGTGGCCGAGGACTTGCGCGAGGGCTTGGAGGCGACCGGGCTTCACGCGGAGCCAGAGCGTCGGCTCGGTTTGGATGGTGCGCAGCCACGCGGCACTGACGGGCACGGCGTCGTTCACCCACGGGGGCAAGGTGCGGGCGAGCAGATCCGCGTCACGGAAGGACTTCGGGTTGGCGGCGTATTTGGCGGTGAATTCGAGCGCGCTGCGGATTTGGGATTCGAGCTTGAGCGTCGTGTCGAGCCAGCCGAGCCAGCGGAAGTAGGCGAAGACGGCTTGGCTCGTTTGCGCGGCGTCTTCGTTGGAGAGTCGGCCGGCGTCGCGCAAGTGCTGGCGCAGCAGGGTGTCAGCGGGGCGCTCGCGCGAAGCTTGCTCAACAATGGTGGCGGCGAGCTTGAGCCAGCGCAGCGGGTCGCGGGGCGGCAGCGAGGGGTCCTCGAAGTCCGCCGGGGCAGGGCGGGGTTTTCGAATGGGGCGGTAGGCGGGTAAAAGTCGGGATGCCGGCACAACCTTCCGTAGCACGTTCACGAGGAGGGGGGCAAGCGCGGCGCTTCACCACAAACCGAGAAACTCCTTGCGTGTTTCCCAGCGGCGGTGTTTCTCCCGGCGAAGCTTTCACCATGAAAACCACGTTGCCGCCGAACCCGTTCAAACAAGCCCTCCGCGCGGGGCGTCCGCAAATCGGGCTGTGGAGCAGCCTGTGCAGCAGCCTCGCGATGGAGGTCGTCGCGGGCGCGGGCTTCGACTGGCTGCTGATTGATACCGAGCACGCGCCGAACGAGCTGCCCGCCGTGTTCAATCACTTGCAGGCGTGCGTCGGCGGCACGGCCGCTCCCGTGGTGCGCGTGGCGTGGAACGATGAGATTCTTTTCAAGCGCCTGCTCGACATCGGCACGCAGAACTTCCTCGTGCCGTGGGTGCAGAATGCGGACGAAGCCCGCGCCGCCGTCCGCGCGGTGCGCTACCCGCCGCAGGGGCTGCGCGGCGTCGCGGTGACGCACCGCGCGAATCAGTGGGGCCGCGTGACGGACTACTATCAGCGCGCGAACGACGAGGTCTGCGTGCTGGTGCAGCTCGAGACGCGTGCGGCGCTGGAGCAGATTGAGGCCATCGGTGCGGTGGAGGGCGTGGATGGGCTGTTCATCGGCCCGAGCGACTTGGCGGCGGACATGGGCCACCTCGGCAACAACCGGCATCCCGAGGTGAAGGCGCTCATTGAATCGGCCTTGCCGCGCATCCTGAAGACCGGCAAGGCGGCGGGCATCCTCGCCCCGGTCGAGGAAGACGCGCGCCATTGGCTGAAGCTGGGCTGCACGTATGTGGCGGTGGGTTCGGATTTGGGAATTCTGGCGCGCGGCACGGAGGCGTTGGCGGCGAAGTTTAAGGCGTGAACATTCCCGCTGAACAGCTCTCCGCCCAAGCTGCCGCCGTTCTCCGCGCTTGGGGGCTTGATGACGACAGCATCGCGGCGACGGTGGCGGTGATGCTTTACGCGGACTTGCGCGGCATTGATTCACACGGGGTTTCTACGCTCACGCTCTATGACGAGTTTCGGCGCTCCGGCAAACTCACGCTGCGCCCGCAAGTCCGCGTGGTGCGCGAGACGCCAGTGACCGCGCTGCTCGATGGCGACGGCGGCCTCGGCCACCTGCCCTCGCAGCGCGCGATGCGACTGGCCATCGAGAAGGCCGCGAAGTGCGGCGTGGGCGTCGTCTCGGTGCGGAACTCGAACCACTTCGGAGCCGCGGGCGCTTACGCGATGATGGCCCCGGAGCGCGGTTTGATTGGCTTTGTGACCTGCGCGACGTGGCGGCCGGGCATCGTGCCGACGTTCGGCGCGGACGCGATGTTGGGGACGAACCCGATTGCCTTCGCCGCGCCGGGCAAGGCGGGGCCGCCCTTCTGCCTCGACATGGCGACGAGCACGGTCGCGTTCAACAAGGTGAAGCTGGCCGCGTGGCACGGGAAGGAACTGCGCCCCGGCTGGGCGATGGACGCGACGGGCCAGCCGCTCACGGACGCGGCGGCGGCGGTGAAGAGCATTCGGCTCACGCCGCTGGGCGGCTTGCCGGAGATGAGCAGCCACAAGGGCTACGGGCTGGCGACGATGGTGGAGGTGTTGTCCACGACCTTGAGCGGTTCGTTCTTCGCGGCGACGCGTCCGCAGGAACATCCCGACGCGCCCCGGCACAACGTCGGCCATTTCTTCCTCGCGCTCGACCCGAAGGCGTTCACGGATGAAGGCGAGTTCGAGTCCGGGCTTGATTCGATGCTCGCCGCACTGCGAGCAACTCGTCGTGCGGATGAGAGCCAGCCGGTGTTGGTGGCTGGTGATCCTGAGCAGGAACAGCTGGCGGCGCGGAGCAGGGACGGAATTCCGCTGTCGGATGAAATGCGCGGGACTTTGCGAAAGCTGGGCGAGGCGGTCGGCGCGCAGTGGCTGCTGGGGGAGTGAAGGTGCGCAGGTCCGATGGAGCGCGGACGCCC
>CAMBZO010000258.1 GCA_945872195.1 Akkermansia muciniphila
CCCATCAAACTTCACGCCTACGGGCGGAGGCACTCCGGCCAGCGTGCAAAGAGTCGGGAACAAATCCACCGCGCTGACGATGGTCATGGTGTTCACCTTGCCGCTGGGAATGACGCCCGGCCAGCGCGCGACCAGCGGCGTGCGGATGCCGCCTTCGTAGAGGCTCCACTTCATGCCGCGCAGGCCGCTGGTGCGCGTGCGGTTGAGCGACGGTTCGGGTCCGTTGTCGCCCGCGAGGAGGACGAGCGTGTTCTTCTCCGCGCCGAGTTCGCGTAAGCCGTCCATCAACCTTCCCACCTGTCGGTCGGTCTCCATCAGCACGTCGCGATACTTGGCTGCGAACTCGCGGTCGTCCTTGCCCGAGATCGGGCGATACGGCGTGTGGACATCGTCGAGCCAGAGGTTCACGAGCCACGGCTTCGTGCCGCTGCGTTTCGTGAATGCCAGCGTCTCGTCCACCATCCAGCGCGTGCGGTCGTGGCGTGCGACTTGTTGCGGCTCGCGCTCCTTGCCCCACGGGACGGACTTGAGCCCGAGCGGCGCGGCTGGCTCGGGGCTTTCGTAAGTGCCCAAGCCCACGTCGTAGCCGTAAGCCGCGAACTTCGGCGCGTCCGTCACGTCGCGCCCGCCGCCGAGGTGCCACTTGCCGATGTGAGCGGTGGCGTAGCCGGCGGCTTTGAACGCGCGCACGAACGACGGCGCTTTCGGGTCGAGGAAGTCCGCCTGCCCGCACTCCGCATTGCCCGCGCGCGACTGGAGAAAGCTCGTGATGCGCCAACGCGACGGGAGTTGCCCGGTGAGCAGCCCGCAGCGCGAAGGCGAGCAAATCGGCGACGCGACATAGAACTGCGTGAAGCGCGTGCCCTCGCGCGCGAGCTGGTCCATGCGCGGCGTGGGCACGCCTGCGCCGCCGTTCGCCCCGAGGTCGCCCCAGCCGAAGTCATCCACGAGGATGAAGAGGACGTTGGGCTTGGGCGCTGATTGCGCGGCGAAGGTCGGTCCGTGAAGAAGGCAAAGCACTGCGCAGAGAAGGACGGATTTCATGGTTCAATGGTCAGGCAGAATCGCCTCTCACGCACTGGCATGGCCGACCTATTTGCCGGGGGCCGTGGGGTAGTCCGCGCCGGTCAGGCTCTTCTCGACGGATGCCTTCCACGCGGTCAGCTCTGCCGTCATCTTCGTGACGCGCTCGGGCTGCTGAGCGGCGAGGTTCGTCGTCTCCTTCGCGTCTTTGGACACGTCGAAGAGCATCATCGGCGCGACCTCGCCACCGACCGCCCCCTTCTTGCCGCGCCCGCCGCTCGGGTTCGTGTGCAATTTGTAAGGCCAGTCGAGCAGCACCGCGTGGCCTGTTCGAGTGGCGAACGGAATGGCCTTGGCACGCGCCTCGGTCTGGCGATCGAAGATCGGCAGCAGGCTGATGCCGTCGAGCGGCGCGATTTGTTTGAGCGCGACCGCGCCGGTGGCGGCGAGCACGGTCGGATAAATGTCCAGCGTCGAGCAAGGCGTGTCGCTCACGAACGCCTTCGGGATGCGCGCGGGCCACTCGATGATGCCGGGCACGCGCAGGCCGCCTTCCCAAAGCGTGCCCTTCGAGCCGCGTAGGTCGCCGGTGGATTTCGGACCCGCAGCACCGCCGTTGTCGCTGCAATACCAGAGCACCGTGTTGTCGGAAACCTTCAGCTCACGCAGCGCGGCGCGGAGCTTGCCGACGTTGCGGTCAATGCCGGTGATTTCGCCGTAGTAGTTCTGGTCCTTCTCGGGGAGCTTGGCGTAAGCGGCCTTGTCCGCCGGCAACGCCTCGTGCGGCGTGTGCGGGTTGCCGAACCACACCACGGCGAGGAACGGCTTGTCCGCGCCCGCCTGTTTGCGGATGAACTTCAGCGCCTCATCCATGGCGATGTCCGAGCCGTCACCGCGAAACTTCTCCGCCACGCCGTTGCGGCCCAGCACCGGGTCGAGGTCGAAGAAGTTGTCCGCCGAAACCCATTCATCGAAGCCCATCTTGCCGGGCGAAAGCGGGTCGTTGGCGAGAATCGCGCGGCCCGGCGGCGTCTTCGTGTCGCGGTCGCCGTTCTTGCCGTTGAGATGCCACTTGCCGAAATGGCCGGTCGCGTAGCCCGCGCCTTGCAGGACCTTGGCCACGGTGAGTTCCTCCGCGCGAATGGGCGAGCCGGGGCTGAACGTGCCCATGCGGTTGGGATGCCGCCCGGTCAACACGCTCGCGCGCGTGGGCGAGCAGTTGAAGTGCGCGGTGTAAAAGCGGTTCAACCGCAGGCCGGCGGCGGCCATCGCATCAAGGTGCGGCGTCTTGAGTTCGGGATGGCCGTTGTAGCCGGTGTCGCCCCAGCCCTGGTCATCGGCCATGACCAGCACGATGTTCGGGCGCGCGGGCGGTTCCGCAGCAACGACTGTCAGGGCGGTCGCGAGCAAGCACAGGAGCGGTAGGTGTTTTTTCATAGAAAGATGTTGACAGGGTTGCGCACGGCAGATGTCACTTCGCCGCCGCCGTCGTCTTCTCCGCCTGCCAGACCTTCACGTCCGACAGCCGCAGCGACTCGCCGCGCACGATGAAACGGTAGCCGGTCTTGTCCACGTCCAGCTCGGGATGGCTGCCCTCGACCTTCGCGCCGTTGTCCGCCTGCACCGAGACCTTGCCGCCCTTGGTTTCCAACAACAGCGTGTGCCACTTGCCCGCCTCGAACTTCCCCGCCGCCTTGCCGAGCTGGACCACCTTCGACTTCGGGTCCTGCTTGTCCTTGTCCTTGCTCAAGGCCAGCCCGTCTGCGGCCACGGTCACGCGGAAGAGATGGCCCTTGAGCTGGTTGAAGCTCAGGTTGAAACCCTTCGCGCCATCCAGCTTGAAGGAGAAGCGCACGATGGCGTCGCGATGCGGCTGGTTCAGGAACAGCACGGCGGGATGTTCATCCGCCGCCTTCTCCTTGCCGACGACCGCGCCGTCGCGCACCTGCCAATCGCCCTGCACGCCGCCCCACGAGCCGGGCAACGCATCGCCGGCAAACTTCTCATCCACGACGAGCTTGCCGGGCTGGTTCAAGAGCGGCTTGAGGTCAGCGGCCTTCTCGGCGAGGCAAAGTGCGGTGGAAACGACGAGGCCGGCAAGCGTGGCGAGGAGTTGGGAACGCATGATAGAAATGAGTTGTTCTGGCAATGTGCGAGTGGACAGACGACGTAACCGGCTTGGAGGTTGCCGGACCCAGCGGCGACCACGCGCACTCGCTTCACGATCAGCTGAGCCTGCGCAGCTTGGTGATGCGTCCGGTGGCGACCCACTCGGCGACGAAGATGTTCCCGGAGGCGTCGAAGCAGGCGTCGTGCGGATGGACGAACTTCCCGTCCACCCACTTGTTGCTGTCGCCGCGCACGTCCTTCACGAGCTTGGTCACGCGCTCCACGTCTTCGCCGAGGCGGGCGACGACTTCGTTCTTCGAGTTGAGCAGGGTGATGCGGGCGTGTAACTCGGGCACGAGGAGTAGGTCTTTCCACGTGTCGAGGTTCGCGGGCAAGCCGTAGCCTTTCAGCGTCTCGATGTATTTGCCGTCCATGGTGAGATACTGAAGCGTGCCGTTGGCGCGGTCGCAGACGACGATTCTTTGCTCACGGCCGGGCCGGCGATCAATCCAGATGCCGTGCGGCGTGCTGAACGTGCCTTCGCCTTTGCCCGGCCCGCCGAACTTGGAGACCCAGTTGCCGTTCTTGTCGTAGCGGTGGACGTGGAAGGAGCCGTAGCCATCCGTGAGCAAGAAGCCGCCGTCGTCGAGGAACGCAAAATTGGTCGGCATGAAGGCGTCGCGGCCCCAGCGCTTCACGCGCACCTTGTCCTCGTCCTTCGCGTAGATGCCGCTGTCCATGGGTGCGTATCGCTCCCAGACGGTTTCGCCGGTGAGCGTCATCTTCGCGAAAGCCTTCACCTGCTGATAGGCGCAGACGTAGAGAAACTCTGTGCCGCCTTCGTTGCGCACTTCGATGCCGTGGCCGCCGCCCTGAAACTGTTTGCCGAACGCGCGGATGAACTTGCCCTGCGCGTCGAACACGAAGATGGACGGGTGGTCCTTCAAGTTCTCCCTGCC
The DNA here is from genome assembly GCA_945872195.1 of Akkermansia muciniphila. Classification (GTDB taxonomy): domain Bacteria; phylum Verrucomicrobiota; class Verrucomicrobiia; order Limisphaerales; family SXTU01; genus SXTU01. The sequence goes on from CAMBZO010000258.1 coordinate 4,092, forward strand.
CTCGTGGATGACGTAGAGGTTCTGCGCCTTGTCCACGGCGACGTTGTGCGTCGTCTGCCAGGTGTATTGGGCGGGGAGTTGCGCCCAGTTGTGCAGCACCTCGAACCGGTGCGCGCCCTCGCCGACGATGAGCTGCTTGTCGGACTTCTGCGCCGTGAGCACACGCGGCGCGGCGAGCGCGGCAGCGGTGGTGGCGACGGCGGAGACGAAACGGCGGCGGGAGACGGTGGAGGCAGATTTCATAAACTTATTGGAAACAATTTGGGCTGCTGAATTCGCGGCGAGTTTAACCGGCTGGCTGGCCGGTGCAATCACTCACGGCGCCGTTTCTTCCGGCCACATTCCTGCTTTGCCCCTTTGCGTCGGGGCGGCAATCCGCTTTACTCCGCCCATGTCAGACCCGAAAGCCGCGCCCACGCGCGCCCGCTCCATCGTCCTGTTCTTCGCTGTTTCGCTGGCCGTCATCACTTACGTGGACCGCGTCTGTATTTCACAGGCCGCGCCGCAGATGCAGAAAGAACTGGGGCTGACGAAGGAGCAGATGGGCTGGGC
>CAMBZO010000259.1 GCA_945872195.1 Akkermansia muciniphila
GAGACGCCGCCGGGCAAAGTCCTCAGCACCGTTGTGTCCGAGGCACGCGGAGGCGAGGCGTGACGTATCTGGACACTGATCCAGGAGCCGGACAGGCGGACGAGATGATTTTAGCAAGGGCTGGCGCAGCCCCGCTCTTTGGGTTATGAGACTGGAGTTATGAGCACGAGCAACGCGGTTGAAATTCCCACGGGCCTGCCAGTCTGGAGTGACGCCGAGCGGATGGGCGGCGTCCCGTGCTTTCTGGGCACGCGGGTGCCAGTGGAGAGCCTGTTCGAGAACCTCGAAGACGGGGTCAGCCTCGACGAGTTTCTCGATGCCTTCCCCGCCGTGCAACGTGAGCACGCCGTCGCGGTGTTGGAACACGCGCACCGTGTCCTCTACGGCAAGACGGCATGAAGGTGCTCTTCGATGTGAACACGCCGCATCCCCTCAAGCGGCACCTGCCGGAGCACGAAATCACCTTCGCCCAGGACTTGGGCTGGAGCGAACTGCGCAACGGCGACCTCATCCGCGCCGCCGAAGGCCGCTTCGACGTGCTGCTCACCGCCGACCAGAACCTCCGGTATCAGCAAAGCTTGCGGGGCCGGACCCTGGCGATTGTGGTGTTGCCGACGAATCGTTTGCGCGAAGTGCTGCGTTACGTGGAAGACATCCGCACCGCGCTCGTCAAACTCACACGCGGGGAGTTCGTGGAGATTCCGAGAAAATAGACGCGAGCTGGCTTCAAATTTGAAGCGCCTCCATTTGCGCCCTCTGGGCAACTTCGTGGGGCAATCAACTCAGGTTTCTTGGTTCAAGCCTTCTTCCGGGCGAAGACGTGCGTGGCGTGGCCGTAGAAGACTTCGGCGCTTTCCATCAACGTCTCGGAAAGCGTCGGGTGCGGGTGGACGCAGAGGGTAAGGTCCTTCGCGGTCGCGCCCATCTCGACGGCGAGCACGCCTTCGGCGATGAGTTCGCCCGCGCCGTGGCCGACGATGCCCACGCCCAGCACGCGCTCGGTCGCGGGGTCAATGATGAGCTTCGTGAGACCGTCCGTGCGGTCGAAGGTCAGCGCGCGGCCGCTCGCGCTCCACGGGAACTTCGCGACGGTGACTTCGATGCCTTTGGCCTTCGCCTCGGCTTCGGTCAGGCCGCACGAAGCAACGTGTGCGGTATCGATGAAAAGTTACATGGCAGTCCGGCGAGGGTGAATCCAGATGCCGTAGAGTTGAGTCGAAAAAACGCGCGGGTTCTGCAAATGAACGAGCCGCCAGATTGAATGGCTGACAAAAAGACAATCAACGACGCAAAGGTGCTTTTTCGCAAAGCTGGTTTGCGACTGCTTTCGAATCGCTATCAAGGCAGCAAGTTTCCGATGGACTACCGGTGTTTGAAATGCGGGCGCGAGGACGCGACCACATTCAATGCAGTGCAACAGGGGCACGCTTGCAACTCGTGCGGTCCGATGGAAGCTGCGTGCAAAAGGCGGGATTCGCTTGCTTCCGTCCGCGAGCGATTTGCCATGCGGGATTTGGTTCTATTGTCAGAGGCCTACCAAGGCACCTTCGTCGAAATGCCCTACAGATGCCTTACCTGCGGCCATGTGGGAAAGATCGTGCCGAACAAGGTGCCGAAGCGAGGATGCCAGAAGTGCGGAAACATGCGTAAGGGGCAGTTCGGCAAGCTGACCGATGACTCTTTGGAGAAGCTCCTTGCCACGAAGAATCTTAAGCGACGGGATTTCGCCTACACAAACTGCTTCGAGCCAATCGGGGTTGAGTGTAATGGATGTGGTAAGCATTTTTCCGAGACCCCGGCCCGCATCACAGCCTACAAATATCCCTGTCCAGAATGTCGGAGGAGGGCCAAACGCCAGCATTCTCAGAGCCTCAAAAAAACGCGCCAAGAGGCCGTGTCGGCTTTTTTGGCTGTGGGCCTCGACCTCCTCGCGACTCAATACTCGGGAAACTCGGTTGCCATGCCTTATCGCTGTCGCACTTGTGGATACAAAGGCAGAAAAAACTACAATGAAGTGTCCTCCAAAGCGAGAGGTTGCAAGCGCTGTGGATTGGCACGCGCCGGCATTAAGAACAGGTTGCAACCGAGTGAGATTAACCGCATCGCCCGAGAAGCGGGCGTGACATTCTTGAAGCAACCAACACGCGCAGATGAGCGGGTTCCAGTCCGTTTCGACCAGTGCGGCCACGAAGCGCAGGAGAAATCACCGGAACAGCTCAAGCGTCTTGGCAGTGGGTGTTCGGTGTGCAGCGGGAAGCTCAGAAAGACCGAAGCTGACTACATTGCGTTGGCCACAAAGCACGGAGGCAAACTCGTCTGGATGGCTGCAAATGCAGGAAGTCCAAGTCTCTGGCGATGCGGAGTTGGCGGCGTTGGGCATCTATTCCCGCGGCCTTACAGTTCAATCGTGCAAGGTGGTGAATCCTCCTTTTGCACCGTTTGCACCAGTAGTTTTGCTGAGATGCAATGCCAAGCCATCCTTCAGATGCTGTTCGGCGAAACCTTTCCGAAACGAACATTGCCAGGAGTGCGGGGCATCAAGGGCAAGCTGCTGCAAATTGACATGTTTAACGAGCGGTTGCGCCTGGCGGTCGAGCATCATGGGGTTCAGCACTTCAAAGCCATTGAGTTCTGGGGAGGCGGTCCTGCGCTAGCTTATCAACAACAACGCGACCAGATTCTCCGCGACGCTTGCGCTCGTGCCGGCATCACGCTGGTCGAGGTTCGACAGCTTGGGGAGCTCACTTCACCGGAGGATTTCAGAAAGATGGTTGCCTTGGCTTGCGGTCAGGCAAAGCCGCCAATTCCCTTGCCACTCTCGTTTTGGGAGGTTGATTTGGAGAAGGTCAGTTTCGGCAGTGCGTCTGCCGACTACTGGACGCGAACCATCGAAGCAGCCGCGCGGTTGGGGTTCACCTGCTTGTCGACCGTGTATGCGGGTGCCATCGTTGACCACGATTGGATATGCAGCCATAGCCACCCATTCCGACGAGCGCCAGGGCGGATTCTCTACGGACGCAACAAGAACTGTCCGGAGTGCTACCGACTTTGCCGCGAAAAACCGGTGCTGCTTTCGGACGGACGTTCCTTCGGAAATGAAACCGTCGCTGCGGCCGCGCTTGGGACAAGAAAATCATCAGTAAACGGCGCGGTTAGTCGAGGGCACATCATCGCTGGCCTTCGCGCATGGCGCATCTCCCAAGCTCAGTTCTCGGAGTTCTCAGAAGACCGGACCGCAGCCCTTCGGCAGGTCGTCACGTTGACCAAGGCCAAGCCGCACTCCGGGAAGACGTAGGGTTACCCTATTTCTTCCGCGCGAAGACGTGGGTGGCGTGGCCGTAGAAGACTTCGGCGCTTTCCATCAACGTCTCGGAAAGCGTCGGGTGCGGGTGGACGCAGAGGGAAAGGTCCTTCGCGGTCGCGCCCATCTCGACGGCGAGCACGCCTTCGGCGATGAGTTCGCCCGCGCCATGGCCGACGATGCCCACGCCCAGCACGCGCTCGGTGGCGGGGTCAATGATGAGCTTGGTCAGACCGTCAGTGCGGTCGAAGGTCAGCGCGCGTCCGCTCGCGCTCCACGGGAACTTCGCGACGGTGACTTCGATGCCTTTGGCCTTCGCCTCAGCTTCGGTAAGGCCGCACCACGCGACCTCGGGGTCGGTGAAGACGACGGCGGGGATGATGGCTTTGTCCGCGCCGGTCGATTCGCCGGTGATGATTTCCACGGCGGTGCGGGCCTCGCGCGACGCCTTGTGCGCGAGCAGCACGCCGCCCGCGATGTCGCCGATGGCGTAGATGGCGGGGTCGCTGGTCTGCTGCTGGTCGTTGACGATGAGGAAGCCTTTTTCATCGAGCTTGGCCTTGGTGTTTTCGAGGCCGAGGTCTTCGCTGTTGGGCGAGCGGCCCACGGAGACGAGGACGCGGTCGTAGAGTTCTTCCTGCTGCTGGCCTTCGTGTTCGGAGACGACTTTGATCTGCTTCCCGGCGGTGGACATCTTCAGGACCTTCGCCTTCAGGCGCACCTCGGAGAAATTCTTCTTCGCGTAAGCCATCACGGGCCGCGCGAGGTCGGCGTCGGCTCCGAGGAGAATGTTATCCAGCGCCTCGATGACGGTGATTTTGCTGCCGAGCGCGGCGTAGACGGTGCCGAGTTCCATGCCGATGTAGCCGCCGCCGATGATGAGCAGCGTCTCGGGAATCTCCTCAATCTCCAGCGCCTCGGTGGAGGTCATGACGCGCGGGTTGCCGAGGTCGAAGGCCTTCGGCAGCGCGGGCTTGGAGCCTACGGCGACGATGGCGTGGTCGTAGGTGATGAACTGCTGGCCGGCCTCGGTCTCGACGCGGAGGGAGTTGGAACCCTCGAAGTAACCGCGCCCGTGGATGACCGTGACGCCGCGCTTCGACGCGAGCTGCGTGATGCCGCCGGAGAGCTTGGCAATGATGGAGTCCTTCCACGCGCGGAGTTTGTCCAACTCGATTTGTGGTGCGCCGAACGTGATGCCGCGATGGGCGGACTCCTTCGCCGCGCTGATGTTGTGGGCCGCGTGGAGCAGCGCCTTCGAGGGGATGCAGCCGCGGTTGAGGCACACGCCGCCGAGCTTGGGGTCGCGTTCGAGGAGAATCAC
>CAMBZO010000260.1 GCA_945872195.1 Akkermansia muciniphila
TTTTCATGCTGGTCTTTCACTGCAAGCCCCGCGCGGGTTCTTGGGCGCGCGGAGCGGTTGTGTTGGAGACCAGATGGGAGGTGAAAACGAAAAAGCCTTCACCTCCGCAAATTGGAGAATGAAGGCATCTCAATCCCGCCGAAAGATGGTTCGTCGGGCTGGCCTCATCCTTCTCTTTGTCGGAGAAGTGGGCACGGGTGAGCGTGCCCTGACGAGCGCTGACAAGCCGGTATCCTGACTCCGGGCTTCAAACCTCGCTCCCGCCTTCCCGACCTTCAGTCAGTGGCATTGGGAGTCCGTAGCCCGTCACAGTGGCGCAACCGTCCCCGGTTCTCACGGGGTTCCCTGCACTTGTAAGCGGTGTTATGTGGCGGGGTGAACCGCCGACTTCAAAGAACCGGGCGTGCTTGTAGAAGCAGTAGCGTCACTTGCCAAGCAGTAAAAAATTGCGAGCGAAGTCTCGCAGCGCAACGCGCGCCACCGTCACTTCTTCTTCGGTGCAACAGCAGGCGCCTTTGTTGCCACGGGCGGCGTCTTGGTCGTGCGCGGAAGCGTGATGTTGAAGCGCACCAACTCTGCGCGCCCGGCGGTCTGTGTCTTCTCATTCACCGGCGCGTAGGAGATCGTCCCGGGCAGCGTGAGCGGGAAAACGGCGTTGGCCGCGATGACCACGGGCACGGTGACGGTCAGGCCACCTTCATAAACCTGCACCGGGACGGCGTTGCCTGGGATGGTCTTCTGCCCTGGATTAGAATACGCCCCCGGCAGCGCGCGCGTGGCCCCCAGCGTCCCGACTTGCACTTGGGTCGCCATCGCGCCGCGGAGGATTGGGCGGTTGGAATGGAGATAATAGCCGGCCTCAATCTTGAAGCTCACTGTCACGATGGCGTTGCTGCCGGGCAACGCATCACCCGCCGTGAGCTTGGCGGACTCAAAGGTGACGATGGTGGCCGGAGCTTGGGCGGGCGCGTAGTGCTGGGCGACGAACAGGGCGCAGAACAAGGGAAGTAGGTGTTTCATAAAATCAAACTCAGGGACGGTGCTCAGGCCGCTTTCTTCATCGGCCAGTTTGCGGCGACCAGGCCTTTGTAGCCGCCGACGAGCGACGCCACGTTGCGGTAGCCCATGCGCTGCGCGGCATCGCACGACAGCGCGGACCGGAAGCCGCCGCCACAATACAGGATGATCTCCGCGTCCGGGTCGGGGAAACGCAGCTCCAAATCCCGCTCCAGAATTCCTTTGCCGAGGTGCTGCGCCTGCTCCGCGTGGCCCGCCTGCCATTCGGAATCTTCGCGCACGTCGAGCAGCAAGGCACGCGGGTTCGCGGTGAGTCGGGCACGAAGCTGCTCGACGGTGAGTTCACGCACGTTGGCGCGGGCGTCGTTGACGAGCTTGAGAAAGCCGGGCGAATGATCCACGCGCGGAAAGTAGCGGCGGGGCAGGGGCGGGCAAAGGAATTTAGTGGGTCCCACCGTCGGCGCTGAGTGCGCGCTCGGACGAAAGCTCGCTACCACGCCCGCTCGATGCTGCGGCGCTGCCAGAGGAACTCGAACATGTTGCCCTCGTGCGGTTGGTCCCACGAAATCTTCATCGTCGAGACCGGGCCGATGTTCAGCCGGTCAATCTCCGGGAAGTCCGTCACCGCCTCGATGAACGCTTGGTCCTTCGTGATGACGCTCGCGGCCAGCGTGTAGCCAATCTTGTGCAGCATCTCCGACTGCGGGCAGGTCACGACGCTGGCGTAGGGGCAGAGGAATTCCTTGTTCGCCAGCGGGTGCGCGAAGTTGTCGCACAGCACGATGGTCGGCCGCATGTAGGTGCCACCCTCGAAGATCACCTTGCGCGGGCCGTTGCGATATTTCGCCGTCACGTCCGTTGCGCCGGGCGTCTTCAAGGCGTCGTCAATCTGCGTATCAATGAAGTCTGCCATCTTGAGGTTCGCGAAACCGGAGAGCCGGGCGTTCGGGTCTTCCGCGCCCGTCGGGGTGAACGGCCCGAGCTTCTGCGCGAGCGCGTCGGCGATCTCAGCGGCGTATTTCGGCACGACCACGGCGGAGGCGTTGATGCAGGAGCGACCGCCGTTGTCGGAGATGGCCCCGGCGATGACGTCAATGTAGTCGGGCCAGTGCTCGATGCAGTCGTCGCCGATGAGGAACTTGCTCCAGCCCGGCCCGTGGAGCTGGATGGCGGGGTTGTTGGCGTATTGAGCCATCGTGTTCTTGTCCCCGAAAATGAGCGCGCGGCCCGTGCTCTTGAGAATCTCGCCCGCGCCCTCGTGGTCGGTCGGGTAGAAGCCAAACGCCTCCGCTGGCACGCCCGCCGCGATGAACGCCTGAATCAGTCGAAAGGGCGTCCACGGCTCTTCCTTGCCGGGCTTGATGATGACGGGCGTCTTGAGCGAGATGGCGGGAATCCACAGCGAGTTCACCGCGGGAGAGTTGCTGGGCATCACGAGGCCGAGCGCGTTGCACGTGGGAAAGTAACTCAGATTGGTGCCGAACTGCTCGCCCGTGCCCCGGTCGAGGATGCCCAAGTCCAGCCCGCGCGAGAGGCCGTTGAGGACGAACTTCATGTTCGTCAGCGCGAAGTGGATCTTAGCCATGTTGCGCTGGACCATGTTCCAGGGCAGGCCGCTGGTGCAGCTCAGGGTCTCGATGTATTGCTGTGCGGACTGCGTGTGCCCCTGGTCGCCGAGCGGCAGCGTGCCGTTGAGGAAGTGCTCGCCCGCCTTCGCCGACATCTCCATCAGCTCGGCGCAGGTGAACTTCTTCAAGGCCGCGCGGGCGGACTCAATCTTCGCGAGGTCACGGCGGACGATGCCGGCGTTGACGTTGGAGAGGACGGCCTTCACCTCGCCGGTCTTGTGGTCCTTCACCTCGAACTTGTCGAGGGACTCGTAGTTGCGGCCCAACCGGAGAACGGGGAGATGTGGAACAGTGCTCATATTTATTACGTGTGCGGACTATCTCAAGAGGATGGCGGCCGGTGCAAGCTCGGGTTTTGCATCCGGCTCGTCGGCGAAGACCACCTTGATGCTGGAGAACCTGTCTTGCCGCCAGTGGTCCTCGCGCAGGAGCCAGTCGCGCACGAACTCGGCGACGGTCTTACGGCATTCCTCGCGGACGAGGGCGAGGCGGCGCGGGTCGCCAGCGAGGCGGGTGAGGCGTGGGGTGATGCTGCGTTCCAGCTCGGCCATCTGCTCGCGGGCGTCGAAGCGCGCCCAACCGGCCTCAGAGTGCTTCCGCATTCCCTCAGTGTGGATGGCCGGCGGCAGACTGGGCCGGATGGCGGGGGCGCGGACGATGCAGGTGTTGCCGACGACCTCGAGCTTCCACGGATCGCGGAGCTGGAGGTGGAAGCGGTAGGTCACGGGCACGGAGATTTCGGAGACGGTTTTGCCAAGGTAAATCATGTCCCACGCGATGGTGCGTTCGTCGGCGCGGGTGAGCGTCTCGGTGGATGTGGATGTGGCGAGTTCGAGGTTGCCGCCAGGCGTGCGAGCCAGCTTGGGCAGCGCGGAGGTGAAGGTCTCGGTGATGTGCGCTTGGCGGAACTTCGCGGCGATGCCAGCGGTGTGGTCGAGGACCATCCGCGTGGCGAGGAGGATGGTTCCGCACAGCAAGAGGACGATGACGAGCTTCACCCACCACGGCTCGACGCGGCGCGAGGAAATCGGCGCGGCGTGCGGGAGTATGGGCGGGAGTGGAGTTGTGGCGATGACTTGGGCCTCAATCGAAATGGGGGGCGGCGGCACGTGCGCGGGAGTGTGGAATGTCTGCGGAGCGAGGGCGCTCTTCGCGCGCAGGATGCCCGCCCACGTCAGCAGCACAAGGCCCACGGGAGAACCCACGATGGAAGTCGGCACAGCCGCGACCACGCCGAGCAGCAGGCTCTTGCCGAGGGATTTCCCCCAGCCATCCCGGTGCAGGAAGCGCTGGAGGAAGAAGGTGGGGAAGGCGACGGAAAGGAAACTCAGCGGGATGGTGAAGAACCAGGTGAGCGCGTTCCAGTCCGCGAGCATCCAGAGGCAGTCTCAATCCGCCTCTGGCCTTGCCGGCCAACGAAGAAAACTTCACCGCACCCACGCTTCCCGCGCCCTGTGACGGCGAAAACCCGCCCGTGGCCATGATCGAGATCACCATGATACGCACCGAAGAGACGGTGCAAAAGAGCTACGGCGTCAACCTGATCGAGGGCCTGTCGATGGCCAAAACGCTCTCCAACGGCATTGACGGCACGGTCACCCAGAGCGCAACCAATATCTTCAACATGGGCGATGATGGTTTGACCGGCTTTTTGCAGTATTCGCTCAACATCGCCAACGCGCAGTTCACCAAAAACGAAGTCATCGCCCGCCCCACCCTGGCGGCTATTGACCGGCTGCCCTCGGTGTTTTTTAGTGGAGCAACTTATTCGATCAAGGTGGGCGGCGTGAACTCGTCAACTCTGGTGGACAAGTCAGTTGGTATTGCGCTGGCCGTGACGCCCACGTTTTTGCCGGACGACATGATGCTGCTGTCCATCCGGGCCAGCCGATCGTTTCTTGAAGACTCGCCCAAC
>CAMBZO010000261.1 GCA_945872195.1 Akkermansia muciniphila
GACCAGCCCATCGCGGGCAACCCGAATAATTTTGGCAGCACGGGCAAAAAGCCCACGCATCCCGAACTGCTCGACTGGCTCGCGGCGACGTTCGTCGAGGGGAGCGCGGGCAGCACGCCTGCGAGCCCGTGGTCCTTCAAGGCAATGCACCGGCTCATCATGAGTTCCGAGGCATATCGGCGTTCCGCCAATTTTCCCGACCGGAAACTTCTCGGGGAGAAAGATCCGAGCGGCACGAGCTACGCCGTCTTTAAACCGCGCCGGCTCTCGGCGGAAGAACTTCGTGACTCCATGCTCGCCGCGACGGGCGAACTGAACCCCACACTCGGCGGCATTCCGAATCGGCCCGAGATTAATCTCGAAGCCGCGCTGCAGCCGCGCCAGGTCATGGGCACGTTCGCCAACGCGTGGACGCCGAACCCAAAGCCCGAGCAGCGTCATCGCCGCTCGCTTTACGCGCTGCGGATTCGCGGGCTGCCCGATCCGTTCCTCGAGGTGTTCAACAATCCCGCGCCGGACTTCTCGTGTGAGAACCGCTCCGCCTCGACCGTCACGCCCCAGGTCTTCAGCCTCTTCAACGGTCGCGCGAGCTACGACCGCGCGCTCGCCCTCGCCAATCGCGCGGTGAAGGAAACGAAATCCGACAACGCCGCGCTCACGCTCTGCTTCCAACTCGCCTACGGTCGCACGCCCAACGCGGATGAATTCAAGTCCTGCCTCGCCCATTGGCGCGCAATGGAGGCGAAACAGAAATCCGTGAAACTCGAATCGCCGAAGCCGCCGCTCGAAGTGAAGCGTGAGGCCGTGGAGGAAAACACCGGCGAAAGATTCACCTTCAACGAGAAGCTCGAAGCCTACGCCGAGTTCGTCCCCGACCTCCAGCCGTCCGCCGTCGATGCCCGCACCCGCGCACTGGCCGCCGTCTGCCTCGTGCTCTTCAACGCCAACGAGTTTTCGTATGTTTACTAAGAACTTCTTCCCCTGTGCCGGTGCCCGCGCTTTTCACGCGCCGACGCGCCGCGAGTTCATCTACAGCCTGGGCACGAGCCTTGGCAGTGTGGCATTCACCGCTTTGATGGCGCGCGACTTGAGCGCGGCGGAAAAGGTTAGTCCGCTCGCGCCGAAAGTCGGGCATTTTCCCGCGAAGGCGAAGAACTGCATCTTCCTCATGATGGAAGGCGGGCCGTCGCACATTGACACATTCGACCCGAAGCCGGAGTTGGAGAAGCAGCACCTCAAGGAATTCGTGCGCGAAGGGAAGCAGAAGTCCGCGATGGAAAGCGGCAAGCGCTACTACGTGAAAAGTCCGTTTAAGTTCCGCAAGGCCGGCAAGTCGGGCGCGGACATGGCGGAGAATTGGGAGCACCTCGCGCGCGTCGCTGATGAGATTTGTTTCTGGCGCGGCTGCAACGTGGACTCGGTGAATCACCCGACCGCGATGTATCAGATGAATTGCGGCAACCGCTTCGGCGGCGACCCGGGCCTCGGCGCATGGGTGAATTACGGACTTGGCTCGGTGAACCAGGATTTGCCCGGCTTCATGGTGTTGCCAGAAATTTCGTATCCGCAGGGCGGCGCGGCGAACTGGGGCAATGGGTATCTCCCCACGAGTTTCCAGGGCACGCCGCTGCGCGCAAAAGGTTCGCCCATCCTCGACCTCACGCCGCCCGCCGGCATCACGCCCGAACATCAGCGCGCAAACCTCGACCTGCTCGCGAAGCTCAACACCGCCCACGCCGCACAGCATCCCGGCCACGACGAACTCGCCGCGCGCATGGACAATTACGAACTCGCCTTCCGCATGCAGATGCAGGTGCCCGAGACGCTCGACCTCTCCAAGGAAGACGCGAAGACGAAGGAGAGTTACGGCATCGGCAAGGACGCGACGGATTCGTTCGGCCGCAAATGCCTGCTCGCTCGCAAGCTCGTCGAGAAAGGCGTGCGCTTCATCCAGCTCTACAACGGCACTTGGGACTCGCACGACTACATCGAGCGCGCCCACGGTAATCTCGTCCGCGGCGTGGACCAGCCCATCGCCGCCCTCATCGCCGACCTCAAGCAGCGCGCCCTGCTCGACAGCACGCTCATCGTCTGGTGCGGTGAGTTTGGCCGCACGCCCGACAACGGCGTGCGCGGCGGCACCGCCTACGGTCGCGACCACAACCCGAACGCGATGACCATCTGGCTCGCCGGCGGCGGTTGCAAAGCCGGCACCACACTCGGCATGACCGACGATCTCGGCATGGCTGCCGTGGAGGGCAAAGCCCACGTCCGCGATTTCCATGTCACGCTCCTGCGCCTCCTCGGCCTCGACGACAACAAACTCACCTACTACCACGCGGGACGATTCAAGCAGTTGAGCCAGTTCGGCGGGCAGGTGATCAAGGGACTAATCGCATGAAACCACTTACTCTATTAATCTTGTTGCAGGCTCTGGCGCTCACTCCATTCCTTCATGCCCAGGAAGACCTCGGGGCCATGTGGGGCACCGCGGCGGAGGAGGCGAAATACTATCCCATCGTCAACATCCCGATTTCGACCGGCGTCCCGATGCGCCCGGGCGGACTGGAAATTCTGCCGGACGGACGGCTGGCCGTGGGCACTCGCCGGGGCGACATCTATTTCATCAAGGGCGCGTTCGAGTCGCCGCCCATGCCGGAGTATCACCTCTTCGCCAGTGGTCAGGATGAAATCTTCTCGCTCGCGTGGAGGGATGGCGCGATGACCTCGACCAGTTGGGGCGAAGTCACCCGCATCTCCGACACCGATGGCGATGGCGTGGCCGACCGCTACGACACGCTGACCAGCAACTGGGGTTACGCGGAGGGTCACGAGTTCGCCTTCGGTTCCAAGCCCGATGCCGGGGGCAACATCTGGGTGGCGCTTGGCCTGAGCGGTTCGTATGAGTCCCACAATCTCTTCCGCGGTTGGGCGGTGAAGGTGACGCCCGCCGGTAAGATGATTCCCGTGTGCAGCGGGTTGCGGAGTCCGGGCGGCGTGGGCGCCAATGCGCAAGGCGCGATGTTTGCCATCGAGAGCCAGGGACCGTGGAACGGCTGCTGTTCGCTCAAGCATCTCAAGGAGGGCGCGTTCCTCGGGCATCCCGCGAGCTACAACTGGTATCCCTTCGCGCCCGGCATCAAAGCGCCCGAGCTCAAGCCCAACAGCAATTCGCGCATGGGCGTGGAAAAGAAACGGGTGAAGGAACTAGTGCCGCCCGCGGTGAAGTTTCCGTATATCAAAATGGGCCGCTCGATTTCCGGCTTTCGGCTGAACAAAACCGGCGGCAAGTTTGGTCCGTTCGACAACCAACTTTTTCTCGGCGACTACACGCAGAGCATCATCATGCGCGCGACGACGGAGTTGGTGAACGGTGTGTGGCAGGGCGCGTGTTATCCGTTCCGCGAAGGGCTCGCCACGGGAATCATGAACGTGGAGTTCTCGCCGAAGGGTCAACTCATCGCCGGCGGATTCACCACGAGCCGTCAGTGGCCCGTGCGCGGGCCGCAGCCGCTTGCCCTCCAGCGCATTGACTGGAACGGCGTCGTGCCCTTCGAGATCAAGGAGATCAACATCAAGAAAGACGGATTCCTCATCACCTTCACCAAGCCGGTGGACAAGCAGGTTGCCGCCAAAGCCGAGGCCTACACCATCACCACCTACACCCATATCTACCACGGCGCTTACGGCAGCCCCGAGGTGGACCAGACGACCGCGCGTGTGACTCGGGCGGTTCCCGCAGCCGACGGACTTTCGGCGATGGTTTATCTGGAGACGATCACGGAAGATCACATCCACGACTTCGACCTCGCCAAAATCACCGCGCCGGACGGCCAGCGTCTACTGCATACCAAGGCCTACTACACGGTGAACGAGATCCCGAAAAACTAAGCCACCACTCCAAGCCCGCCATGCCCAAACCACTTCACCTCCTCTCCTGTTCCATCGCCCTCGCATTGTCCTGTGGCGTCGCCCAAGCCGCTGACAACGAGCCGTGGCTGACCTACCCCGGCGGTGACGGCCCCGGCAAAGGCAAACGCATCGTGCTCATCGCCGCTGATCAGGAATATCGCAGCGAGCAGTCCATGCCGATGATGGCGAAGATTCTCAGCACGCATCACGGCTTTGACTGCACCGTGCTGTTCGCCGTGAACGACAAGGGCGAGGTGGATCCGACGATGCCGGTTTACCCCGAGAAAGGTCAGCCGCTCAAAGAGCACCACATCCCCGGGCTGGAGCAACTCGCCAAGGCCGACCTTGTCATTTTCTTCGCCCGGCTGCTGACGCTCCCGATGTCCGAGCGAGAACTCATCGTGAAATATGTTGATTCCGGCAAGCCCTTCCTCGCGCTGCGCACGGCCAACCACGGTTTCCACGCCTCGCTGCCCTACAAGATCAACGGCAAGCAAGTCCGCTGGGGCGAGGATGTGCTGGGCGGCTCCTTCATGGGCCATCACGGCCGCTGGCAAGCGGACTCCACTCGCGGCACAATTGTTCCGGAGCAGAAGGACCATCCAATCCTCATCGGCGTGAGCGACATCTGGGGCAACTCCGA
>CAMBZO010000262.1 GCA_945872195.1 Akkermansia muciniphila
GCCCTCCGCGAGATGAGCGCGCAGCTCAACCGCGAGAAAACCCCCGGCGAGAAGCTTATCTCCCCGTGGTCCGCTTCGCTCTGGCTTCTTCAAAAACTCGACGATCTCGGCTCCGCCCTGCCCTCTCTCAAATCCGCCGCCAATGCCACCCAAGCCCACCCCGCCGCCGACACCCTCGCCCGCCGCGCCGCCGAGTTGGAATGGAGCCACGCCCTAACCCGCCAAGCCCTCCAACGCCTCGCCGCCACGCACACTGAATTCGCCGACGCCAACATCCCCCGCGCCCAGCAAGCCCGCCGCGCCGAACGCCTCGTCCTTGCCCTTGATCGCCTCACTGCCCCGCTCGAGAAAGCCGCGCTCGCGAAGCTGGAACCCGATTTGAAAGAACTCTTCACCCTCGCCCAATCCCTCCCCGACTTCGCGCCGGAGAAATTCGCGAAGACTCTCGAAGCCTTCGCGAAGAAGCTCTGAGTGACGCAATTCGGGAATTGATTGGAGACTCGTTACCTCGTCTCCTAGTGGAATTCGCATGAGCCAAGCCCCGCTGAAATTTTTAGCCTACAAACGCTCGCGCTTCTCCGCGCAGTTGCCGATCGACACGCTTTACAGCCCCTCGCACGCGTGGGCCGCGCGGCAGGCGGACGGCGCGTGGCGCGTGGGCATCACCAAGTTCGCCACGCGCATGCTCGGCGACATGGTCGAGTGCGGTTGGGAAGTTCAACCGGGTGCGGCAGTCGCCTGTGGCCAAGTCGTCGGCTGGCTCGAAGGCTTCAAAGCCATCTCGGATGTCTATGGCATCGTGGACGGCGAGTTCCTCGGCGCGAACCCGCTGCTGAAGACCAAAATCACGACCGTGAACAAAGACCCGCACGGCCACGGCTGGCTCTACGCCGCCACCGGCACGCCCGAGTCCCGCTGCCTCGACGTGCACGCCTACGTGAAGCTGCTGGACAAGACGATTGATAAAATCCTCGAACGCGAGCACCACGAAGAAAGTCAATGAGCGCCCCAACCAGAGAATCGGCAATCGGCAAAGCACGCTACGTGATGCTCGGCGGCTTCCTCGGAGCCGGTAAGACCACCGCCGTGGCCAAGCTCGCCGAACGCCTCACGCAACAGGGCCTCCGCGTCGGCCTCATTACCAACGATCAGGGCAAGGAACTCGTGGACACCGCCATGCTCCGCTCGCGTGGGTTCGCCACCGAGGAAATCCCCGGCGGCTGCTTTTGCTGCCGCTTCAACTCCCTCGTGGACGCGGCGAACAAGCTCACCGAAACCACCCGCCCCGACGTCTTCATCGCCGAGCCGGTGGGCAGTTGCACCGACCTCGTCGCCACCGTCACCTACCCGCTGCGCCGGATGTATGGCGACCAGTTCCTCATCGCGCCCCTCAGCGTGCTCGTGGACCCGGTGCGCGCCCAGCGCGTGCTCGGCCTCGCGGACGGCGGGCAGTTCTCCGAGAAGGTGCTCTACATCTACCGCAAGCAACTCGAGGAAGCCGACCTCATCGTCATCAACAAACGCGAGATCCTCGACGCCCTCCAGCTCGACCGCCTGCGCCTCCGCCTCGCCGAGCAATTCCCCCGCGCCAAAGTCCTCGCCGTCTCCGCGCGCACCGGGGCCGGCCTCGACGATTGGTTCAATCAAATCACCGCCACCGAGCAAGTCGCGCGCGTCGCGATGGATGTGGACTATGAAGTCTACGCCGAAGGCGAAGCGCTCCTCGGCTGGCTGAACGCCACTGTGATCCTCTCCAACCAGAAGAGCTTCGACGGCAACCAAGTCATCCGCGACCTCGCCAACACCATGAGCCGACTGCTCGCCGAAGCCGGGGCGGAAGTCGCGCACCTCAAGATGACCTTGGAGCCGGAGGACGCGGGCCTCGGCGACCTCGCCGTCATCAACCTCGTGCGGAACGACTTCGTCCCCGAGCTCTCGCAGGAACTCTCCGACTGGCTGGACGCCGGCAAGCTCATCCTCAACTGCCGCGCCGAAGCCTCGCCCGACGTGCTCCACGCCGCGCTCACGCAAGCGCTCACGGAAACCGGCAAGCAGCATCCGCACCTCTTCCTCCGCCTGGAACACCTCGAACACTTCCGCCCCGGCAAGCCCCAACCGACGCACCGGGACGCGTAGCGGGTTTCCCTTCATCCGATGAGGGGTTTGGTCGAGGGCGGGGGGCAGACCTCCGGCCTGCGGCTACTTCCGCCAACTCTCTCTCATGGCGAAGGCGTGCTCAGACCTTGGAGACCGTCACTGGAGGCCGAGTCTGGTGAGTTCAGCTTTTGCTTTCGAGTCCCCTTGGGCGGCGGAGGCTTTGAGCTGCCATGGGGACGAATCGTTTGACGCTACGGAACCGGCGGGCTTAATTTCACGACGTGACTCTCAGCCGCCGAAAGTTCGCCGCGACACTTGCCCTGTCAGCACCGGTGTTCGCCCACGCGCAGAGCGAGGGCTTCGACTGGCCGCAGTGGCGCGGCCCGCAGCGCAACGGGATTTCCCTCGAGAAGGACTTCATCGCGCAGTGGCCGAAGGAAGGCCCGCGCCGCCTGTGGGCCGCGAAGGTGGGCATCGGCTTCTCCTCCGTGTCGGTCTCCAAGGGAAAGCTCTTCACGATGGGCAACACCAGTAACGTGGACCACGTGACGTGCCTCGACACCAAGAGCGGCAAGCTGCTCTGGGATTACAAATACCCCTGCTCCGCCGCCGACCCGAACGGCTACCCCGGCCCGCGCTGCACGCCCACGGTGGACGGGAATTTCGTCTTCACCCTCAGCCGCAACGGTCACCTGCTCTGCCTCAGCGCGGCGAACGGCGCACTGCTTTGGACCAAAAACCTCCTCAACGACTTCGGCGGCTTCATCCCGATCTGGGGTTTCGCCGGCTCGCCGCTGGTCGAGGGGAACCTGCTCATCCTCGAAACCGGCGCGGCCAACCGCTCCGTCGTCGCGCTGGAAAAACAGACCGGCCGGGTGGTGTGGGCGAACGGAAATTTCAGAGCTGGCTACGCGTCCCCCATTGCCTTCGACCTCGCCCGCGAACGCGCGGTGGCGGTCTTCAGTGCGGGCGGCTTGACCGGGCGCACCGTCAGCAACGGCCGCGTGCTCTGGCATTACAACTGGCCCACCAGCTACGACGTGAACGCCGCCACGCCCATCGTCCTCGACGACAAAATCTTCATCTCCTCCGGCTACGGCACCGGCTGCGCGCTCCTGCAAGTGTCCGCCAGTGCCGCCAAGTTGGTCTGGCAAAACAAGGCGATGCGCAACCACATGAACTCCTGCGTGCTCTGGCAAGGGCATCTCTACGGCTTCGATGAGAATCAGCTCCGCTGCCTCGACATCATCACCGGCGTGGTGAAGTGGTCCACGCCCGCCTACGGCAAAGGCTCGCTCATGCTCGCCGATGGCCGGCTGCTCCTCTACGGCGAGCGCGGGCGCCTCGGCCTCGCCGACGCCTCGCCCGCCGGCTTTCGCGAGAGCGCGGCCGGGCAAATCCTCGGCGGCAGCAGCACGTGGGCGCCGCCGGTGTTGTCCAACGGGCACATCTACTGCCGCAGCGCAGCGGACCTGGTGTGCCTGGATGTGTCAGGGAAATGACGGGCGCGCCGCCGAGCTGGACTGCGAAACCTCCGGGCTGGCACGGCCTCCCTCCTCCTCCTCCTGCGGTGGATGGCGCAGGCTCGCCTTGAAATGACCGCTGAAAAGTGGGTTTGCCCGCGCGCCCGGTTTGTGGTCCGCTTCGAGCGAGTCATTTCATCAAGCAGCCATGCGCACCAAGGTCAAAATCTGCGGTATCACCCGACTGCCCGACGCGCTCGCCGCCGTCGAGGCCGGAGCGGACGCGCTGGGCTTCATGTTCTTCGAGGGCAGCCAGCGCAACATCGCCCCCGCCGCTGCCGCGCAAATCATTCGCACCCTGCCGCCGTTCATCGCCAAGGTCGGCGTGTTCGTGAACGCGAGCGCGGAGACCGTGCGCGCGGTCGTAGCCGAGTGCGGGCTGGACACGCTGCAATTCCACGGTGAGGAGACACCGGAGTTCTGCCGCCAGTTCGCACCGCTCAAGGTGGTGAAAGCCTTCCGCATCCAGAACGCCGCGTCGCTCACGCCCTTGCCCAACTACGCCGTGGACGCGTGGCTGCTCGATAGCCACGTGGCCGGCCAGCGCGGCGGCACGGGCGAGAAGTTCAATTGGGAACTCGCCTGCGAGGCGAAGGAACTGGGCCGCCCCGTCATCCTCGCCGGCGGCCTCTCGCCGGAGAATATCGCGGACGCCCTCCAGCAGGTCTGGCCCTTCGGCGTGGATGTTTCCAGTGGCGTGGAGACTGCGCCTGGCCAGAAAGACGCGGCGCTGGTGAGGCAGTTCGTGGAGATTGTCCGGAGCACAGAGCAGGAGTTGGGGTGAGAGGGGGCAAAGAATTTGGGAGAAGGGTTGGACAGTTGAAGGGTTGAAGAGTTGCTGGCGGCTCGCAGCCCGTCCGTGGCTTCAACCCGTGCGCAAGGTTGCAACAGAACGCGGTCAGCATGC
>CAMBZO010000263.1 GCA_945872195.1 Akkermansia muciniphila
TCGCCCATCACCACGCGCTTGATGTTGTGGGGCTTGAAGAGGTCGAAGACGATGATGGGCATCCCGTTGTCCATGCAGAGGGCGAAGGCGGCGGCGTCCAGCACCTTGAGCTGCTGCGCGAGCGCGTCGTGGTAGCTGATTTGCGTGTAGCGCTTGGCCTTGGGGTTCTTTTTCGGGTCGCTGTCGTAGATGCCGTCCACCTTGGTGGCCTTGAGGATGACTTCGGCGTTCATCTCGTTGGCGCGCAGGGCGGCGGCGGTGTCGGTGGAGAAGTAGGGGTTGCCCGTGCCGCCGGCGAAGATGACGACGCGGCCCTTCTCAAGGTGGCGCACGGCCCGGCGGCGGATGAAGGGCTCGGCGACTTGCGTCATACTGATGGCGCTCTGGACGCGGGTGGGGACTTGCTGTTTTTCCAGCGCGTCTTGGAGGGCGAGGGCGTTGATGACGGTGGCGAGCATGCCCATGTAGTCGCCGGTGGCGCGCTCGATGCCGCGCTCGCTGCCGGAGAGGCCGCGGAAGATGTTGCCGCCGCCGACGACGATGACCAGCTCAACGCCGAGGGCGTGGATTTCGGCAATCTGTTGGGCCATGTCGAGGACGACTTCGGGACTGATGCCGGCGCCGGCTTCCCCGCCGAGGGCCTCGCCGCTGAGTTTGAGGAGGACGCGCTTGAACTTGGGCTGGGGGTGGGTGCGTTTGGGCATGGGATTTAGGCGAAGGAGGGAAGGGGAGCGCCCGCGCCGAGGGACGGGTGGGAGTGGGAGTGCGGTGCGAGTAACATCGTGCTTCATTTGTAACGAGTCGCGGCCGTTGAGTCAATGCAGCGCCCGCAGCGGGAGTTGCGCACAGCCGCAGTTGTTCAGTGCACGGCTGGCGGCGCCGGGCTCACTTTGAACTTTGAACTTTGACCGCTGAACTTTAGCTTCCGCCCGCTTTACATGGCTCTTCAACTGTTCAATACGCTGACCCGCACGGTGGAAAAGTTTGTCCCTCTGGACCCGTTGGGGCGGCAGGTGGGGATGTATTGCTGCGGGCCAACCGTCCACGACTACGCGCACATCGGGAACTTCCGCACGTTCGTCTTCACGGACGTGGTGCGGCGCTACCTGGAGTTTCGCGGCTTCGCCGTGAAGCACGTGATGAACATCACGGACGTGGAGGACAAGATCATCAAGCGCGTGCAGCAGCGGCAGACGACGCTGCGGGAATTCACGGGCAAGTATGAGGCCGAGTTTCTCTCGGACTTCGACGCGCTTCAGTGCCAGCGCCCGCACGTCCTGCCCCGGGCCACGGAGCATCTGCCGGAGATCATTTCACTCATCGAGAAGCTCGTCACACGCGGCATCGCGTATCAGGCGCCGGATGGCTCGGTGTATTTCAGCATCGAGAAGTATCGCGGCTGCGGCTGCCACTACGGGCAGCTCGTGAACCTGAACTTCGACGCGATGCGCGTGGGCGAGCGCGTGGCGAGTGACGAATACGAGAAGGAAGCCGTCGCCGACTTCGCGTTGTGGAAGCAGCGCGTGCCGGAGGATGGCGAGGTTTTCTGGCCCAGCCCGTGGGGCGAGGGCCGGCCCGGCTGGCACATTGAGTGCAGTGCGATGAGCACGAAGCATCTCGGCGAGAGCTTCGACCTCCACTTGGGCGGCGAGGATTTGATGTTCCCGCACCACGAGGACGAGATCGCACAGAGCGAGGGCGCGCTGGCGTATCCGCCGGGGCAGCGCTTCGTGAAGCACTGGATGCACGGCTCGCACCTGCTGGTCGAGGGCAAGAAGATGAGCAAGTCGCTCGGCAACTACTTTACGCTGCGCGATCTGTTGGCGAAGGGCTTCACGGGCCGAGAAATTCGTTACCTCCTACTCACCGCGCACTACCGCGCGCAGTTTAATTTCACGATGGACGGCCTCGCGGGCGCGCGCGCGGCGCTGGCGCGGCTGGACGAATGCGTCGGCAAGCTGCGCGAGTTGGCGGGCGGAACCACTGCGCCGCCAGATCAGGGGCTGCTGGTGCAGTTCACCAAGGCGATGGACGAGGACTTGAACGTCTCCGCCGCGTGGGGCGCGGTGTTCGAGTGGGTGACTGAGGTCAACCGAAAGCTGGCGGCGAACGAATTGGCCCAGCCGCAAGCGGCGGCGGCGCTGGCGGCATGGAACCGCGTGGACGAAACCTTTGGCCTTGGCAGCACGCAGCAGGACGCCGCCCCCGCCGAAGTGCTCGCGCTCGTCGAGGAGCGGCAGGCCGCGCGCACGGCGAAGGATTTTAAGCGCAGCGATGTCGTCCGCGACCAACTCAAGGCGCTGGGCTGGGCCGTGGAAGACACCGCCAAGGGACCGCGCGTGAAACGGATCTGAAATGACCCACGACCATGCCCGGATTGTTCATCACTTTTGAAGGCACGGAAGGCGGCGGCAAGAGCACGCAGGTTGCGCTGCTGGCCGAGCGGTTGCGCCAGCTTGGGCACCGCGTCCGGGTCTTGCGCGAACCGGGCGGCACGCCCATCGGCGAGGAAATTCGGCACCTGCTTAAGCATCACCCGGCGAATGTGGCGATGATGCCGGAGGCCGAACTGTTACTGATGAACGCCAGCCGCGCGCAACTCGTGCGGGAGGTGATCCGCCCTGCGCTGACGGCCGGGGACATGGTCTTGTGCGACCGGTTCTACGACTCGACGACTGCGTATCAAGGCCACGGACGGCAGCTCAACTTGGCGTTGGTGCAGTCGGTGATTCAGTTCGCCGTGGGCCACACGCACCCGCACTTGACGCTGCTGCTGCGCGTGCCGACCGAGGTGAGTGAGGCGCGAAGACGCGCCCGCCAGGTGGCAACGGCGGGGCCGCGCGACCGCTTCGAGGAGGCGGACCGGGAGTTCTTCCGGCGCGTCGAGCACGGGTTTGACTTGATCGCCGAGGCGGAACCGGAGCGGGTGAAAATCCTGGACGCCACGCAGAGCATTGAGGCGGTGCATGACGGCATCTGGCGGCTGGTGGAGGCGCATTTGTCTCGGCTGCGCGACGGGTGATGAAGCGGCTCCGCGCTTGTCCGCGCTCCATCTGATTGAGAAGTGCGTGCAAATAGAAACGCTTTGCTTTACCTGTCCGCCCCGCGCGTGAACCCGCCGCTGCTCCAACAACTGCTCCGTGAGAACCCCGTCGTCGTGACGGGGCAGGGGGCTTTCTGCGGCGCGGGGGCGAGCGTGGATGAACTTTGGCAAGCCGTGCTGCGCGGCGAATCCCCGGCGGACTGGCTGCCGGAGGAACTATCGCCCGCCGGACTGAAAGTCGCCGGCTGCCGCGCGGCGAATCCCCCGCTCACCCGGCTCACGCGCAAGCTGGACCGCAGCGCGCAGTTCGCCCACGCGGCGGCGCTGGAGGCTTGGAGCGCGGCGCGACTCGACACCCACCCCGTCGCGGCGGAACGCGTCGGCATCTTCGTCGGCACGTCGCGCGGCGCGGTGGGAAAACTGGCGGACACCCTAGCCGCTGGGCTGACGCGTCGCGCGCGTCCCTCCGACGCCGCACACTGCTCGCTCGCGAACATCAGCGGGATGCTCTCGCTGGCCTTCCCCGCGCATGGCCCCGCGCTGACCGTCTCGGCCACGTGCGCTTCCGGCGCGGCGGCGATTGCGCTGGCGGCGCAGCAAATTCTCCTCGGCACAGTGGATGTGGCAATTGCGGGCGGAGCGGAAGCGCCGTTGAACCCGCTCGTCCTCGCGCAGCTTCACGCCGCCGGCATTCTCGGCCACGCCGCCGACCCGCGCCGGACCTGCAAGCCCTTCGACGCCGCGCGCAACGGAAGCGTGCTCGGCGAGGGCGCGGGCTTCCTTATCTTGGAATCGCAGGCCTCGGCCCAACGCCGTGGAGTAAACATCCTCGCCCGCCTCACCGGCTGGGCACTCGCGGCGGAAGGCGGGGAGCGCGTGGGCATGGACGCAACGGGCGCGAGCTTGAGCCGCGTCCTCACCGAGGCCCTCACGCTGGCCGGCGTGGCCCCGGCCGAACTGGGCTACGTCAACGCCCACGGCACCGGCACCGTGCTCAACGACCTCGCGGAAGCCAACGCGTTGAGCCTCGCGCTGGGCGACGCAGCGGCGCGCGTGCCGTGCTCCTCGACGAAGGCGGTGACGGGCCACTGCCTCGGCGCGTCCGCCGCGCTGGAGGCGGTGATTGCCATCCAAGCGATTCGGGAAGGCCGGTTGCCGGGCACTGCGAATTGCGATTCGATGGACCCCGGGGTGAAGTTGAACCTGCTGCGCGCGAGCGTCGCAGCACCGGTGGAATCCGCCATGTCAGTCTCCGCCGGCTTCTGGGGGAACCAGGCGGCGCTGGTGTTTCAGCCGGCTTGAGGCGTGCCGTTCTTGGTCTCCGCTTCTGCCGTCAGCGGGGTGCCGCAATCCAGGCAGTAGTTCGACTGCGGCGGGCAGTTGAGGCCGCAGCCCGGGCAGAGGATGTGCGCGTGCTTGTGGCGGCGGTGGATGATGAGGTTGCGGATGTAGGGAATCCACGTGAAGGCGTAGGCGAAGATGA
>CAMBZO010000264.1 GCA_945872195.1 Akkermansia muciniphila
TTTGAGCCAGAGTTTCTTGGGCCGTCCGTTGGGAACGTAAAAGTCCGTGTGGTCCTGCGAGTAGCCTTTGGTCAGCCCGGCCTGCACCCAGTTGGTCGCCTTGTAGACGGTGCCGGCGTGACTCTCCGGGTCGCTGAAGCTCTCGGCCAACAGCGGACGATATCCGTGCTGGCCTTCCCACTGGCCGACTAATTCACGCAGCCCCGCGCCCAGGCACTGGCTGGCCAGGTTGGGTCGCCGCGTCGCTTCCAAAACCAAAAACCGCCGCAGTTGCACCACCAGTTTCAAACGCCGGGAGCGCGTCACCGCATCCCAGCCCACTGTTTCATCTCGCGCCTTCAAATGCCAGGCTGCCGCACACCACACCAGCACCGCGACCAAGCGCCCGTCCTCTCTCACCAACTGACAGAGCCGATCTCCGGCTTCCCGGCCGGCCCCCAGCCCGTGTTCCTGTCCCAGCGCCGCCTTGGCCTGCCGCCACTGCGCGGCCGAATGCGCCGCGGTTACTTCCAGTGCGCCCGGGCGCTCTGCTGGGGACTTGTTGCTGGGCTCGCCAGATTCTTTCACCAGCGTAGGGAAGCCTTTTTGCGCGTGTTTGTCTAGCCTTTTGTTTTCCCCCCTGCCTGTCTGCGTTCGTTAACTGCCAACCAAACACCCTGAGTCGATGGCTTGATCGATGAGTTTGCGCTTGTGCTGCTGACCCGCCCGGGCGTAACGCCCGCGCAGCTTGTTCATCACTTCGTCTTTGGTTGATTGGCTCATTTTTGGGTGCATGTCGTGGGTAACACCCTTTTTGAGGCAACCGGGCCGTTGCAACCCGTTTATCCCCCTCGCCCGGGTAACATTCTTTTTGAGTCATATCGAAGGATTGTTTGCGGCTGACTTTCGGCTTGTTCCGAGCCGGGTCGTATCACAGGCTTACCCCGCAGCCCGGCGGTCAACACAAGCGCTCAACATGGACGACCAAACAGATTTGAAACGAGGCATCAAGGCCATGATGGTCGAGAACTTGATGCTCAAAGTTGCGGCGGAGGACATCGGCGACGAGCTGGCGTTGTTCGGTGCGGGGCTGGGCTTGGATTCGGTGGATGCGCTGCAACTCGTCGTGGCGCTCGACAAAAATTACGGGCTGAAGATTTCAGACCCCGTCCAGGCCCGGGAGATTCTGGCTTCGGTCAACTCGATGGCGGCGGCGGTTCACCAGGCCCGTTCTGGCTAAGCGGCGATGCAACGACTGCTTCAACAGCCAGTTCAACCCCAGGCTCCCCCAGCGCCCGGCTGGCGTCGGCTCTATCTCCTCGCGCTGGCGGCTCTGCTGGCCGGCGGCTGCGCTGCTCCGGTGGCACAGTCTGGCCGGGGGTCGGCGGAGTCGGTGTCCGTCCCACGGGTCGCAGCCCGCAGCGGTGCCCGGCCGCTGCCGCCCACCGTGGCGGGGAAGTTCACGCCGCGCGATTGTCCGCCCATTTCCGACGCCGCGACCATCGTCGCCACCGTCATGACGTGCGACAGCGGGGCGCCGTGGACGCAACATCCCTGTCTTGATTTGTCGGTCCGGGACGGCGCGGACCAGTATGTCTTGCGGATGCATTTC
Source organism: Akkermansia muciniphila (assembly GCA_945872195.1). Classification (GTDB taxonomy): domain Bacteria; phylum Verrucomicrobiota; class Verrucomicrobiia; order Limisphaerales; family SXTU01; genus SXTU01. The sequence goes on from CAMBZO010000264.1 coordinate 1,592, forward strand.
GGCGACCTGGGCGACGGCATTAATGCGTGTCTGCCCTTTGAGGAGTGCGAGAACGTGAAACCCCTGCCCGGGGCCACGTATCCGGTGGCGCCCCAGGTGGTCAAAGGGTTGCTCGCCTACCTCAAGCATCGGCAATACTGCCTCGGGAAATTCAGCAGTTGGGGGGTGCCGGTGTTGCTGCCGCCCGCGCGCGGCTCCAATTGTGGCGATGCGTTTGTGCAAGTAGTCGAACGGCTCGGGCTGGCCCCGCAAGCGCTGCCGGCCATGAGCCGGTGGATCGCCGAGAACCGGAAGGGCAAGTGGGCGTTTGAACGCGGTCGCCGTCGCCCGACGGACGAGTTTTTCAGCCCGACCACCCTGACCAACGAACCTGGTGCTTATTCCTCACTCAACTTGGACCGCAGCAATTGACGGCGGGTGGCGCCGCCGCATTGCGCGCCGCCTCCGCGCGGTGCTGGGCGGCGCGGCTTGAAGTCCGATGCCCGCCCCCGCCTTCAGCCTGTCCCGCATCTGGCGCATCCTCGCCACGGGGATCGCCTTCGCCACCTTCATGCTCGGCGGGCTGGCGTTGGCCCTGACCGCGTTCCCGCTGCTGCGGCTGTGGCCGGGGACGGACGAGGCGAAAGGACGTCGCATCCGCCAGCTCATCCGCATTTCCTTCGCTGCGTTCCTGAAGTTCACGACCGGCCTGGGCATCATGGGGGCACCGCAGGTGGAGGGTGTGGCCAGGGTCCTCAAGGCCGGGCCGTGCCTGATCATCGCGAACCACCCGACCCTCATTGACGTGGTGTTGCTGGTGAGCCTGGTGCAGGACGGCAACTGTGTGGTCAAGCGGGCGCTGTGGGACCATTTCTTCCTCGGCGGCGTGGTCCGAGCGGCCGAATACATCCCCAACGACGATGGGCCGCGCTTGCTGGAGGGCTGCAAGGAGGGGTTCCGCAAAGGCCGCCCGCTCCTCATTTTCCCCGAAGGCACGCGGTCGCCCGAGAACGGGCTGCACCCGTTCAACCGTGGGGCGGCGCAGATTGCCCTGCGCGCCGGCGTGCCGATTGTGCCGGCCGTCATCACCTGCACGCCGCCGACCCTGATGAAACATCGGCGCTGGTATGAGGTGCCGGAACGGGCCTTTCAATTGACCCTGAAATTTCACCCCGGGATGGGGTTGCCGGACGAAGTCTTGCAGAAGCCGGAGCTGCCGCAGCAGGTGCGGGCCTTGACGCGCCATTGCGAGGCCTTTTTCCGACGGGAAGTTTTTCCAGCCGGAGAGCCGCTGGCGCGGGGACAGTCTTGAATTTGCTGCGTTGAACTGGCACAGAACGACGACGCCACGTTTTTGCAATTTCGGACAATTACGCGAGGATCCGACGTGCGCAAAGCGGTGTGGCAAGGTGGTGTCAAAACTCTTTAGAAATGTCCCCTTCTTAACTCATGAGAGAATGTCCCCTTTGTTGCTTGGTTTTCTTTCTCCCCGGCTGGGGGTGCGGGACGCAGGGAGGCCGGAGCGTAGCGTAGGCCGACCGGAGTCCCGCGCCCCCAGCCGGGCCGCCGCCCGCACCAGCTCTCCTCGCGCCCGGATCCCGTTCCAATAACTTCTCCCCGCTCCCACTCCTGGCCGCCGCCACGGATGGTCCGCCGATGGCACGGTCTGCTTTTTCACTCGTTCCACCCTCGCCTTCCTCTTCACCGGCATCTGCTTCCTCACGGTTCCTTCCGGCAGGGCCCGCCATTTGAGCTGCTTGTCCCGATGCACCAGTTGCACTCGCCCGTTGCGCAACCGCCTCACGACCACCTTGCGCCGCACCAGGCTCATCGCCTCGTGTTGCCGGTCCAACTGATAGCGCTTGCCCTCGCACGCCACCGTCCAGTCGCTCTGCACCACGCGCTCTGCTTCCCAGCTTAACACTTCGCTCAGGTTGCGCGGCACCTCACGATGCACGTCCACCGCACTGGCCGCTGCCCGCCCAAACTGCCGGTGGAACGCCCGCAGATACTTCCCTTCCAGAAACCGGTTGCCACTCTCCATGTCGCTGATCCCGGCCAGCCTCAACTCCTTGACCAGCCGGTCTTGCAACGTCCCGTTCATCCGCTCCACACGCCCTTTGGCTTGCGGGCTGTTGGCCAGGATCAGTTCCACCCCCAACTGTTCCATCGCCCGTCCAAACTGCGTCTGGGGCTGCTTGCCGGCCAGTTGCTGCGCGATGCTGGGCTCCCCCTCGCACCGGTAGATGCTGTCCCGGTCCACATACAGGCTGGCGGGCAGCCCATGCTTTCTCACCCACCCCTCCAGCACGTCGTAGCTGGCATGGGTCGTCTCCTCCTCGAAGAAGCGCGCCCGCATCCGGTTGGTCGCGTCGTCCACCATCACCATCAGCACGCACCGGGGGCCCCGGCCCTCGAACCAGTCGTGGTGCGAGCCGTCCAGCTGCACCATCGCCCCGAAGCTGGGCTTGCGCTCCCGCCACTGCCGGTGCCTTTGCTTGCGCCGCCGCACCGGGTGCTGGCCTGCTGCTAGGCGCCAGCGCCGCAGCGTCTCGTGGTCCACCACCAGCTTCGCCTTGGCCAACTGCTCGGCCATCAGCGTCGGGCCGAAGTCCGCGTAGCGTTCTTGGGCATACAGGGCCAGGGCCTGCTCCCGCAGTGCGGCGGGCTTGCGCCGCGCGCTGGGCTTGCCCCGCAGCCGATGCACCAGACCCGCGTCCCCATCGGCCTGATACCGCTGCCAGATGCGTTTGCCCTGACGGTAGCTCACCCCCATCAGCTGCGCCGCCTGCACCAGCGTCAGTTCCTCGTCCGTAACCCCTGTCATGATCGTCAGTCGTGCCCGTTCTTTCCGGCTCATTGTCAGTGTCTCCATGTATTGGCCGGTTGCTTTCGCAAACCCACAGCCATGGGGACATTCTTATCGAGTTACAATGGGGACATT
>CAMBZO010000265.1 GCA_945872195.1 Akkermansia muciniphila
GCAAGCTGGAGCCGCACGTCTTCACGGACATCATCAAGGGCTTCGCGCGCGGCTGCGCGGCGAATGGCTGCACGCTCATCGGCGGCGAGACGGCGCAGATGCCGGGCTTTTATCAAGCGGGCGAATACGACTTGAGCGGCACCATCGTCGGCGTGGTGGAGAAGTCGCGGATGCTCAACGGGCAGAAGTCCGTGAAGCGTGGCGACGCGGTCATCGGAATCGCGTCGAGCGGGCTGCACACGAACGGCTATTCGCTGGCGCGGAAGATTTTGTTCGAGCAGTTGAAGCTGAAGGTGACGAGCCGCGTGCCGGGCTTGAAGGGAACGCTCGGCGAAGAGTTGCTAAAAGTTCACGTCACCTACGGCCCGCTCGCGCAGGCGTTGCTGAAGCGTTTCAACTCTCAACTCTCAACTCCCAACTCTCAACTTCCCGTCAGGGCGTTCGCGCACATCACGGGCGGCGGTTTCGTGGACAACATCCCGCGCGTGCTGCCGGCGAAGTGCGACGTGGTCATCCGCAAGGGCAGTTGGGAGATGGGGTCGCTGTTTCAGTTGCTCGCCGAGCGCGGCGGGGTGGATGAGGCGGAGCTTTACCAGGTCTTCAACATGGGCGTGGGCATGGTGGCCGTGGTGGCCGCCGAGCATGCGGACGCGGCGCTGAAGTTCATCCGCGCCCAGAAGCACACGGCGTGGCTCATCGGCGAAGTGGTGAAGGGCACGGGCGTGGCACGGGTGGAGTGACCAGGGGAGGAATTTTTGCCGCGAAAGGGCGCAGAGAGCGCGTAGGAGAAAAACAGGGCAAGCTCGCCGATGGAGTCCTCCGGCTACAGCTTTCAGCAGCGAGTTCCTTTGGGTTCTCTGCGCCCTTTCGTGGCTAACTCACTCCCGTCCGCCGCTCAGGCCTTCGGTGGCTCGGCCACGACGGGAGCTGGATTGCGGAAGAGCACGAGGAACACCAGCATGATAATGCCTGCGAAGATAGCGGGCTTGCCCCACAGGGGCTTCCACTCGATGGCTCGCAGCTCGGCCTTGCGGGCGGCGGATTTCTCGTCGTTGACCTGCTTGAGCGAGGCTTCCAGCGCGGGCTTGGCGGCGGCGTCCGCTTTGGCGAGCGCCTCGCTGAGTTTGCCAGCTTCCTCGGCCTTGGCTTTCACGATGACGGCCTGGGCTTTGGAAGCTTCAGTGGTGTGCTGGCCTTCGATTTTGCCAGCGACTTGCGCGCCGACGAACATTCCCAAGCCGAGGGTGAACAGCACCAGCATGCCTTGGGCTTGCGCGCGGATTTCCTTGGGCGCGACTTGGTCGGTGTAAATCTGCCCGGTCACAAAGAAGAAGTCGTAGCAAATGCCGTGCAGCAGGATGCCGGTCGTAATCATCCAGCCGATTTCATCGGGCGCGCCGACGGCGAAGAGTCCGTAGCGCGTGACCCACGCGAGCATGCCGACGGCGAGCATCCACTTCACGCCGAGCCGCGCGAAGAAGAACGGCATCACCAGCATGAAGAAGATTTCCGACATCTGACCGTAGCTCATGGTCTGGCCGATGGGCAGGCCGCCCATTTCCACGATGCGGCTGGTAATCATGTAGTAGAACGCCAGCGGGATGCAGATGAGCGTCGAGGACACCATGAAGATGAGGTAGCTGCGGTTGGTGAGCAGCAGCTTGAAGGCGTCGAAGCCAAGGATTTGGCCGATGCCCACCGGGCCGCTGGCCGTCGGCGGCGTGTGCGGCAGCGCGAAGCTCAAGAGGCCGAGCAGCACGCCCGAGCCGATGGTGAGGTGGAACATATTGATGGAGGTGTCGGCCTTCATCCACGTGAGCGTCAGGCCCGCCGCAATCCACCCGATGGTGCCAAGCACGCGGATGCCGGGGAATTCTTTCTCCGGGTTGGTCATGCACTTCAACGCGATGGTGTTGGTCAGCGCCAGCGTGGGGTAGTAGGTCATCATGTGCGCGAAGAACATCATGTTGATGTCGCTGGCCGAGGGGTTCGCCACAGCCATCAGCGTCGTGGCGTAATACATGAAGCCCGCGCCGAGGAGGTGCATGAACGCCAGCACGCGCTGCGCGGGGAAGAACCGGTCAGCAATCATGCCCACGAAGAACGGCGCAATCATCCCCGCGATGGGCCCGACGGAATACATGGTGCCGAAGTCGCCCGCTTTGAAGCCGATGGTCGAGAGGTAGTTCGGCCCGGTCACATACCACGACCCCCAGATGAAGAACTGGAGGAACATCATGATGGATAGCAGGAAGCGCGTCTTTAGGCTCATAGGTTTCGTGCGACGCTAGGGAAACCCCGCGCACGGGGCAAGCGTTGAAATCGGGTTCGGGATGGCTTGGGACCAAGAATAGCGCTGGCAGACAATGCCTTCAGCCGGTAGAAAAAGCCGTTGACGCAGCTCATGTTGAGCGTAACACTCGTAATGTCATCAATTCACTTATGATTACAACTGAACCGGCCAAACTGACCCACAATGAGGTCATCAAAGACGCCATCCCCACGCTCGCCGGCAACATCGCCGCGACGATGGCCTCCGGCACTGACCAGTTTTCCGCCGACGACCAGCAGTTCACCAAGTTCCACGGCATCTACCAGCAGGATGACCGTGACCTGCGCAAGACGCAGAAGAAGTTCATCATGATGATTCGCGGGCGCATCCCCGGCGGCATCATGACCCCGGCGCAGTGGCTTACCTTCGACGACCTCGCGGCGACTTACGGGAACAACACGCTGCGCATCACCACGCGGCAAAGCATCCAGTTCCACGGCGTCGTCATGGCCGGCCTTGGCCCGTTGATTAAGAAAATCAACGACTGCCTGCTCTCCACCCTCGCGGCTTGCGGCGACGTGAACCGCAACATCACCGCCTCGCCCACGCCCGCGCAGACCACCGCCCGCGTCGCGATGATGGCCGACGTGCATCGCGTCGTCGCCGCGCTCGCGCCACAGACGAAGTCTTATCACGCCATCTGGCTCGACGGCGTGCAGCTCAATCTCGACGACCCGGCGAACAAGGATTTCGTGGACCCGCTCTACGGCAAGACCTACCTGCCGCGCAAATTCAAGGCCTCCTTCGTCCTGCCGCCGAACAACGACATGGACGTGTTCACCAACGATCTCGGCTTCATCGCCATCGTCGAGAAGGGTCAACTCGTCGGCTACAACCTTGCGGTCGGCGGTGGCATGGGCCGCACACACGGCAACGTCACGACCTACCCGCGCCTTGCGGACGTGATCGGTTTCTTCAAGCCGCAACACATCGTGGACATCGCCAAGGCCGTGCTCACCGTTCACCGCGACTTCGGCGACCGCACCGACCGCAAACACGCGCGCCTCAAATACGTTGTCGCCGAGCGCGGCGTGGACTTCGTGCGCAGCGAAATCGAGCAACGCGTTGGCTTCAAGCTGGAGCCCGCGCGCGCCTACCAGTTCACCACTACCAACGACGCCTACGGCTGGCACAAGGCGGTGGACGGAACCAACTTCCTCACCCTCTTCGTTGAAACTGGCCGCATCAAAGACACCGACAAGGCGCGCCAAAAGACCGCGTTGCGCCGCATCGCGGAGCAGTTCGGCAACATCGAGTTTCGCCTCACCGCGAACCAGAACGTCCTCCTCGCCAACGTCAGCGACGCCGACCAACCCGCCATCAACGCCCTCCTCACCGAGCACGGCGTCCGCACCGAGAACCAAGCCAGCCTGCTCCACGGCAACTCGATGGCCTGCCCCGCGCTGCCGACGTGCGGCCTCGCGCTGGCCGAGAGCGAGCGCATGCTGCCCGGCCTCGTGGACCGCATCGAGAAGCTCTGCGGCGACCTCGGCCTCGGCACCGAGGAAATTGTCATCCGCTCCACCGGCTGCCCGAACGGCTGCGCGCGTCCCTACACGGCGGAGATTGGGTTCGTCGGCAAAGCGCCGGGCCGCTACCAGCTCTGGCTCGGCGGCAACGCCTCCGGCACGCGCCTCAACAAGCTGTTCAAGGAAGTCATCAAGGAGGCCGAACTAGAAACTGAGTTGCGCCCGCTGCTCGCGCGCTTCGCGACAGAACGCAGCGCAGGCGAGCGCTTCGGGGATTGGTGTGACCGAACGTTTTTGAAGGAGCAGCCCACAGCGGCTAACTAAACGGGCGCACGCTGGCCCAAACTCACAGCCGCGTATGGCCGCCGAAGAAAAACCCTACCGCAGCCTCGTCAAAGCCATCTCCTGGCGCATCACCGGCACATGCGACACCATCCTCATTGCCTGGCTCATCACCGGGGAGGTCAAGGCCGCCCTAGGCATCGGCTTCGTCGAGTTGTTCACCAAAATCTTCCTCTACTACGTCCACGAGCGGATTTGGAACCGCCTCGAATTCGGGCGCGTGAAAACCAAAGACGACTTCCACATCTAGCCAGCCAACCGTTTCACCAATGACTCCCGAACAAATTACCCAAGCCAACGCATCGTTGCGCAATCAATCCGCCCTCGAAGTTGTCAAGTGGGCCATCGCG
>CAMBZO010000266.1 GCA_945872195.1 Akkermansia muciniphila
ATCCACTCGCCGAGCATCTTCAACGCCGGCTCGTCCACGAGTGACTTCGCGAGTGGCGGCATTCCGCCCTGCCCCACCCGGAGCATGCGCTGCATCAGCGTGCTGCGCTCCGGCGCGCCGGGCGCGACGATCAGCGCGTCCGCGAGTCCGAACTTGTCGTGCTGCGGCGCGATGCCGATGAGGTGCATTTTTTCCGGCGCGGTATTCCAGTTCAGCGTGATGGCGGAGTTGCCGCCGCCGGCCTCGACGTGGCAATGCGCACAGTTCGCGTGCAGGTAGGAGCGGGCGCGGAGGGTCAAGTCCGCCGTCTCGTCATAAGGATTCGGCAGGCTCGCCATTTTCTCCGGCGGCTTGGGCAGCTTCACCACGCCGGCCTTGTCGGGCTTCAGCGTGAACGCGCCGAGGTGCGCGAGCGTGCGGAGCTGGTTCGCCTTTCCGCCCGCGTAGTCGTGGTCGCGGTTCATCTGGAGCGTGTTCACCCCGAGCACATACTGGGCGGCCCGGCTGTGGCAGGTCATGCACTCGGCGCGGCTGGGATAATGCCACGTCTGCTTGCGCGAACCGCCGGGCGCGCGGGCGTCCTTGATTTTGTAATCGCGGTCCGCGCCCTTGGCTTCGACGAGTTCCGCGTCGGTCTGCGAGTCGTTCCAGCGGTAGCTGTAGCCCACCCACTCGTTCTGCTCGAAGAGCATGAAGCGCGTCTCCACCCACTTGCGCGACTTCGGGTTCCCGGCCTCGAGGTCGAGCGCGAAACTCTTCACCAGCACGGTCTCCTCGGGGAACTTCCACCCGCCGCCTTCCGCAAAACCAATCTGCGACTCGCCCGGCAGCGCGATGAACCGCTCCTTGTGCGCGCCGTCGGACCACAACTGCGAGTTCACGGAATACGGAATCAGCGCGGGCTGCATCACGTGGCCCTTCACCTTTGCGAAGAGTCCGCTGTCGCTGAGCTTCTTCGGGAACGGCGGCCGTTTCTTCGTCACGGGCGGGGTTAGCTCTAGTTCGTAGAGCTGGCCCGCGTAATCCACGTAGAAGATTTCCCCCGCGCGGCCTTCGCTGAAGCCGACCATTGCGTGCTGCGTGTCGGCGATTTCGCGCGACCAAGTCACCTTGTCGCCCTTGCGCTTGAGCGCCCAAATCTTTCCTGTGCCGTAGTCGCCGTAAATGTAAGCACCGCGGAGTTCCGGAAACTTGCTGCCCTGATAAACCACGCCGCCCGTGATGGAGCGCGCCTCGGCGTGATGATGCTCGATGAGCGGCGGCTTGATCGGGTGCGGGCCAGGCACGCGCTGCGCGTGGAACGGGTGATTCCCCTCGCGCACGCTCCACCCGAAGTTCGCGCCGCGCGTCACGAGCTGAATCATCTCCCACAAGTCCTGCCCGATGTCGCCGACCAGCAGCGCGCCATCCGCCGGGTCCATCGTCATGCGCCACGGGTTGCGGAAGCCGTAGGCCCACAGCTCAGGCCGCGCCTTCGGAATATCCCAGAACGGATTGTCCTTCGGGATCGAGAAGGCCTTCCCCGCATCGGGCCGCTCGATGTCCAGCCGCAGCACGCCAGAGTTCAGATCGGAAATGTCCTGCCCGGAGTTGTTGCCGTCCGAGTCGCTCGTGCCGTCGCCGGAGGTGATGTAGAGCATCCCATCGAGGCCGAACGCCATCTCGCCGCCGTTGTGCCCGTTGGACCACCACTTGATGATCTCATACTCCGACGCCGGGTTCGCGTTGCCCTCGGGCGTGACGGTGTAGCGCAGGATGCGGTTGAACTTGTTCGTCCCGCCCAGCACCACGCCCGTGCTGTTGGTCTGCAACTTGTTCGGCCCGTTGGCGAAGACGAAGAGGAAGCGGTTCGTCGCGAAGCCGGGATGGAAGTGGAACGAGTAGAAGTCATGGTCCGCGATTTCGAGGAACAGGTTCGTGGTGCTTTGGGACTGGTCGCGCGGAATGGCGAGGATGCGCGCGGCTTGCTCGACGACAAGGAAGCGGTCGCTGGCCGCGTCGCGCCCGAGGAAGAGCGGCTTCTTGAAGTCCAGCCCCGGCCAGGCGCGCTTGGCCCGCAGCATGAGCGGCGGCTCCGGCGAGCCGACGACACGCGAGGTGGTGAGCGGGATGCGCTTCTCGATGCCAACGGGCTGGCCGTCCTGCGCCGTGGCCGCGGAGAGACGGGTGAAGGCGCTCCCTGCGAGCAACGCGAGGAGCGAAAGAGTCAGGTGGTTCACGCGACAAAACTAGACCCCGATTCGGAGGCGTCAATTCAGCGTTTGCCGTTCAATGCCCCGCCCCTCGCTCACGTCCAACACCGCACTCATGCTCACGCTGCAAGACCGACTTCACCGCCGCCAGTTCCTGCGCGTCGGCGGCCTCTCCCTCGGTGGCATCACCCTCGCAGACTGGCTCGCCGTGAAGGCCCACGCCAAGGCGAACAAACTCCCGCTCCGCGACAAGTCCGTCATCTTCCTCTTCCAGCATGGCGGCCCTTCGCAGTTCGAGACCTTCGACCCGAAGATGGACGCGCCTCGCGAGATTCGGTCCGCGACTGGCGAAATCCCCACCCGCATCCCCGGCATCACCTTCGGCTCCACCTTCGAGCGCCTCGCCAAGCTCAACGACAAGTTCTCCATCGTCCGCTCCTTCGCCACCGGCGACGCCAACCACGACATCAAGCCCATCGTCGGCCGCGACACGCTGCGCGCGAACATGGGCACGCTCTACGCCCGCGTGGCGGGCGCGCTCCGTCCCGACACCGCGATGCCGACGAACGTCGCGCTCTTCCCCCGCGCCGTGGACACGGCATCCGGCCCGGCCATCACGCAATTCGGCAACTTCGAGGCCACCGGAGAGTTCGGCTCGTCCTACGCCCCGTTCGTCCCAGGTGCGTATGGCGGCTTGCAAGCAGACATGAAGCTCAACCTCCCCCAGAGCCGCCTCAACGACCGCCGCGAGCTGCTCGGTTCCCTCGACCAATGGAAGCGCCGCGTCGAGGCCAGCGGCGCGTTCGACGGCACCGACACCTTCCAGCAGCAAGCCTTCGCCACTCTTGAGCGCGGCATCTCGGACGCTTTTGACCTCACGAAGGAAGACCCGCGCGTCGTCGCCCGCTACGACACTGCGCCGCTCGCGTCGCGCGACCGCTTCAGCCCCGCGTGGAAGAACCGCGAGCACTACGCCGACAACTCCGCTACGCTGGGCAAGCTTCTCCTCCTCGCCCGCCGCCTGTGCGAACGCGGCGCCGGTTTCGTCACCGTCACCACCAGCTTCGTCTGGGACATGCACGCCGACGTGAACAACGCCCCGATGACCACCGGCATGGACTACGTGGGCCGCCCCTTCGACCACGCCGTCTCCGCGTTCATCGAGGACTGCGAATCGCGCGGGCTGCGGGACAAGATTCTCCTCGTCTGCTGCGGCGAGATGGGCCGCACGCCGCGCATCAACGCGAAGGGCGGACGCGACCACTGGGGCGGCCTCGCCCCGCTGATGCTCTATGGCGGCGGCTTGCAGATGGGCCGCGTCATCGGCGCGTCCTCCCGCGATGGCGGCTCTCCGGCTGACAATCCGGTGACGATGCAAAACCTCCTCGCCACCGTCATGCACACCCTGCTGGACCTCGGCGAAGTCCGCGTGATGGACGGCCTGCCCAAGTCGCTCCTCGACACCTTGACCGGCGGCGAGCCGATCAAGGGGTTGGTGTAAGCCCAAACTTCGGAACATCGCCCGCCTGCAGACTCACTGTTCCCAGTCCGTCCATCGAACGAGGTCTCCTAGGAGCGACTTCCCATCATGCCGCCACGTCAGCGGCGGGTTTTGCATCTGGCCCAGCGGGCACAGACGCGTCGCGCCCCACCGGGCGAACTGCTTGGCGAGGGAGTCCATTTCGTGTTCCTGCGCGGCCAGCCCCACGGTCGAAGTGTGGTCGCGCACCGCATCCGCGCTGCGCAATGCCTCGGCCACATCCAGCACAGGCTTCACGTAGATGAAGCGGTTCGCGCAGGACAATACGAAGCGCGGGTCCGACTCATACACCACCGTCCACGCCGTCGAGTCCGGGCTGCACCAGTGGCGCGTCTGGTCCGGCGCGTGCGCGGCGCGGACCTCGTAGATGGCGCGCCGCGCGGCGATGTGCGCGGCGGTCTCGGTGGAAATCTTGCCGCGCGGCTCGGCAGCCTCGCGGCGCTCCAACTCGGCTGCGAGCTGTTCGGCGAAGTGCAGCGCAAGCCCGGCGGTGCCGTCCTCGACGTAAAAGACGTGGGGCGACAGACAGCCGAGCTGGTCCCACGCGATGACATCGGTGGCGGCGGCGGAAACAATCTTCTTTGCGCGCCAACCCGAGAGTGCCTCGCGCGTGACGTAGCCGAAGCTGACTTGGTGGCCGTAGCCGGCGAAGCGCACGCGCGGCGGCAACGCACGACGGACGGTTTCCACAGCCTCGTCCGTGCCGGTGGCGGTCACGCAATCGCATTGGGCGAAGAGCGCTTCCTC
>CAMBZO010000267.1 GCA_945872195.1 Akkermansia muciniphila
GATTACGCGCCCGTGCTCTTCACCTCCGCCAAGTCCGGCTTCCAGCTCGACCGCTTGCTGGAGTCCGTCCGCTATGTCGGCGCGCAGCTCCAGCAGCAGGTGCCCACGGCCATCCTGAATCGCACGCTCACCGACGCCATCAAGCGCCGGCAGCCCGTCAGCTCCGTGGGCCATCACCTGAAATTCTTCTACGCCACACAAGTCCGTCAGGCCCCGCCCACGTTCCTGCTCTTCGTCAACCGCGACGAGCTGCTCTCCGTGCAATACACCAAGTATCTCGCGAGCGAGATGCGCAAGGCCTTCGGCTACGAGGGTTGCCCCGTCGTCCTCGTCGCGAAGGCGCGTCCGAGAACCGTCGAGCCACTGAGGAAGTTCAAGCAGCGCCCCGGCGGCCCCCCGGTGCGCCCGTCGAAGCGCAAGCGGAGCGGCCTGTCGAAGGAACGCCGCTCAGGCAAGGGCCGCGCGGCAGCCCGCGCCAAGCGATAACTGAGCACGCCTGAATAAGGCGCGCCCCCAGCCAGCCATCGCCAAGCCTGCAATCCCACCGGGATTTTTCCTTTGAATCGCGCTTGGTTCCCCCCAATGTCCGCATCCTTTCAGCGGCCCCGCTGACCGCTGAAAGCTGACCGCTTACCGCCACCATGAAACGCACGCACCACTGCAACGAACTGCGCCCCGACCACGCCGGGCAGACCGTCACTTTGACCGGGTGGGTCCACTCCCGCCGCGACCTCGGCGGTGTTCTCTTCATTGACCTGCGCGACCGCGAGGGCCGCACGCAGACGGTCTTCGACCCGCAGGACTTGCCCAAGGCTGTCTTCGAGACCGCCACCCACCTGCACGCCGAGTCCGTCATCGAAATCATCGGCAAGGTCCGCGTCCGCCCCGCCGGCACGAACAACGACAAAATCCAGACCGGCCAAATGGAAGTGCTCGTGAAGGAGATGGTCGTGCTCAACCACGCCGAAGTCCTCCCGTTCCCCGTGGACGACCCCGAGGTCGCGAGCAAGGTCAACGAAGAGCTGCGTCTTCAATACCGTTACCTCGATCTCCGCCGCCCCGAGATGGCGCGCAACCTCCGTGTCCGCTCGAAGGTCGCCACCGCCACGCGCGTGTTCATGGACGAGCAGGGCTTCCTCGAAGTCGAGACGCCCACGCTCTTCAAGTCCACGCCCGAAGGCGCGCGCGAGTTCCTCGTGCCGAACCGCCGCGAGCCCGGCACGTTCTACGCGCTGCCGCAGTCGCCGCAGCAGTTTAAACAAATCCTCATGTGCGGCGGCATCGAGCGCTACTTCCAGCTCGCCCGCTGCTATCGCGACGAGGATTTGCGCGCCGACCGCCAGCCTGAGTTCACCCAGGTGGACATCGAGATGAGCTTCATCGAGCGCGAAGACATTTACGCGCTCATCGAGGGCTTGCTGAAACGCGTCTGGAAGACCGCGCTGAACCTCGACATCCCCACGCCCTTCAAGCGCATCAGCTTCGAGGAAGCCCTGAACCGCTACGGCATCGACAAGCCCGACACCCGCTTCGGCATGGAGCTCGTGGACTTCACCGAAGACTTCCGCGCGAGCACCTTCAAGGTCTTCAGCGGTGCCATCGCCAGCGGCGGCGTGGTCAAGGCGATGAACGTCAAGGGACTCGCCTGCGCCACGCAGGGCCAAATCGAAACCATGACCGAATACGCCAAGAGCTTTGGCGCCCGCGGCCTCGCCTACATCAAGGTCGAGAACGGGGACTGGAAATCGCCCATCGTAAAATTCTTCTCCGAGGCCGAGAAGACTGCGCTCAAGACCAAGCTCGCCATCGAGGAAGGCGACTTGATTCTCTTCGCCGCCGACCAGTGGCTCAACGCCTGCGAAATCCTCGGCAAGATTCGCCTCTACTGCGCCGACGTGATCAAGACCCAGGGCAAACTCGTCATCGACCCTAAGCAATTCAATTTCCTCTGGGTCATCGAGTTTCCGCTGCTCGGCTTCGACCGCGAACTGAACCGCTGGTATTCCAGCCACCACCCCTTCACCGCGCCCGTGACGGAGGACATCCCGCTGCTCAAGGCCGACCCGAAGAAAGTGCGCGGCCAGCACTACGACATCGTCGTCAACGGCGTGGAACTCGGCGGCGGCAGCATCCGCATCCACCAGCCCGCCGTGCAGAAGACCATCTTCGAGGAACTCCTCGCGATTCCGCCCGACGAGACCCAACTCCGCTTCGGCTACATGCTGGAAGCCTTCAAGTATGGGGCGCCCCCGCACGGCGGCATCGCGCTGGGCTTCGACCGCCTCATCGCCATCCTCTGCAACACCCCGAGCATCCGCGACGTCATCGCCTTCCCGAAGACCGCGAAGGGCGTCTGCCTGATGACCGACTCGCCCAGCAGCGTGACCGCGCGGCAGTTGAAGGACTTGCACATCGAAGTGAAGGCGGCGCCGAAGAAGGAAGCCCCGACTCCTGGCGCTCCAGTCGCTTGAGCGAGCGTTGGTGAACGCGTGAGTGCCGAGACGCATTTCAAAGGCTGGGCCAAACCCGGCCCGGTGCCGCCGGGCTTGAGCGGCGGTCTAACGGCGGCTTGCCCCGGCCCCCGACCTTCCTTAGCTTGCAGTCGTGACTGCCGAACATGATGAACTGCGCGCGCTTCCGCCGCCCACGCCGGCTCCGCCGGATTTGTGTGCGCGCGCGATGGCCTTGGTGCGCGGCCATTCGGAGTGTTTTTGGTTTTGGCACCCTGAAGCGCGCGTGCGACATCTGGAAGATGTGCGATTAGTCGTGGAACACCTCCGCGAATACGGCGACCGCCGCGCGTGGCGGGAAGCCCAGGAACTGCAACGATGCCTCTCACCGTTTTACAGAAAGACATCCTAGCCGTCCTGGCGGGGAACCGGAGCGAAGAAAGCCATTTCGCCGGTGGCATCGTGCTGAACTCCGCCGATGACTCCGCGCGCTTCTCGCACGACTTCGACATTTTCCACGAACTGGCCGAGGAGGTGGCGCGGGCCAGCAATCGTGATGTGGCGACGCTTCGCCAAGCCGGTTTTCAAGTGGAGACGCCCTCGCGTTATGGCGAGTGGGAGAAGGACGCGACGTTTCGCAAGGCGAAGGTCAGCCGGGATGAAGAATCCGTGGAGATAGACTGGGCGGCGGACTCAGCGTTCCGCTTCTTTCCCATCGAGCGCGATGCGTTGCTGGGCTGGCGGCTGCATCTCTTCGACATCGCGACCAACAAGGCACTGGCGCTTTCCGCCCGGACGGAAACGCGCGACTACGTGGACATCGTGGAACTGCACCGGACGTTCCCGCTCGCGGCGATTTGCTGGGCGGCGTGCGGCAAGGATCCCGGCTTCAGCCCGCTTTCGCTGCTCAAGATGATGAAGCGTTTCGCCCGAATCAGCCCGACTGAGCTGGACAAGATCCAAGCCCGCGCCTTGGACCCGATGAAGCTCAAGATGGCTTGGATTGAAATGAGCGACGCGGCGGAGGCGGAGATGACGCGCGTGGCGGACGAGCAACCAGACCTGCCCATCGGTGTGGCGTTCGTGGACGCAACCGGCAAGCCGGGATGGATCGGTGACAATGCCGGGCTTCGTGTGCATGCGCCTTCCGTGCGCGGCTGCTGGCCGACGGTGCATGGGCTGGAGCCGTAGTGCACCGTCACGCACGCTGTTGGCTGATAGCTTGAGGAAACCCACGCCGTGAACGCGAGCGAAACTCATTTCAAAGGCTGGGCCAAACCCGGCCCCGTGCCCCCGGGCCTGGGCGACGGCCTGAGCGTCGCGCCGAACGAGACGCTCGACGCCATCAGCGGGCACTTCCGCCTGTTCCAATTGCGCGACGGTCACCGCTTCTCCACCGATGACATCCTCACCGCGTGGTATGGCACGAGTTGGTGTCCGACGGCGCGGACGGCGCTGGACCTCGGCAGCGGCATCGGGACCGTGGGGATGATTGTCGCGTGGCGTTTGCCCGGCGCGCGGCTGGTGACGGTGGAGGCGCAGGCGGCGAGCGTGGCGCTGGCGAAGAAGTCCGCGCGCTTCAACGGCATCGAGGAACGCTACGAGATTCGCGAGGGAGACTTCCGCGACACCGGCGTGTTGCGCGACGGCGATCTGTTCGACCTCGTCACCGGCAGTCCGCCTTACTTCCCGCCCGGCACCGGCGTGGAGAGCGAGCATCCACAGAAGCTCGCCTGCCGCTTCGAGCTGCGCGGCACCATCGCCGACTACTGCACCACCGCGGCGCGGCACCTCGCGATGGGAGGGCTCTTTGCCTGCGTCTTCCCCAACGAGCCCGCGCAGTTGGCGCGGGTGGAGGCGGGGGCGCGCGAGGCAGGGCTGGTCATCGTGCGGCGGCGGCCCGTGGTGTTCCGCGAGGGCGATGCGCCTTTGATCGGCTTGTTTGGCCTGATGCGGGCGACGGACCTGCCCGAGTGGTTTCGCGGGCAG
>CAMBZO010000268.1 GCA_945872195.1 Akkermansia muciniphila
CGACCAGCAGCTCGGGCGATTCGCGCAGTTCATGGAGGTGGAGAACGCCCGGCAGTTCCACACGATCGTGACGCAGGGCGCAGTCGGTGACGCGATGTATCTCATCCTCGAGGGGGAACTGCGCGTGCGCCAGATGGTGGGAGGCAAGGAAACAGTCCTCGTCACACTTCACGCCGGCGAATTCTTTGGCGACATCTCCCTCTTCGACCACGGCCCGCGCTCGGCGGATGTGGTGGCGAACAGCCCCTCGGTGCTGCTCAAGGTTTCCCCCACTAACTTCGTGAAGCTCGTGCAGGAAGCGCCCGAGCTGGCCACGCCTTTCCTCGTCGCCGTCTGCAAGACGCTCACTGCCCGCATCCGCGCGGACAACAAGCGCCTGCGGGACGCGGTCAACATCGGCCGCGCGGCTCGCTGACGGAGCGCGGCGCTCGGCTGCGCGGGGCTTGTGCGTCCCTCCGCATTCCGCAAAACTCCACGCCATGAACCGCCGCATCTTCCTTCAATCCGCCGCCCTTTCCACCGCTGCCTTGCCAGCGCTTGCCGCCGAGCCGCGTCGCGTGCGCATTGGCTTCCTCGGGTGCAGCCATTCGCACGGGATGTCGAAGGTGAAGCTCGCGCTGGAATCCCCGGACTGGGAGTGCGTCGGGGTTTCCGAGCCGAACCCGAAGGCGCGGGCGGCGGCAGCGAAGCTCGGGGCGAAGATCCTTTCGCAGGCGCAAGTCCTCGCCGCCAGCGAGGTCATCGCCGTGGAGTCCGATGCGAAGGATCGTGCCGGGCTGGCGAAAGCCGCGCTGCTCGCCGGCAAACACATCCACCTCGAGAAGCCGCCGAGCGTGACCCTTGCGGAGTTTCGTGAACTGCTCGGCTTGGCCCGCGACAAGCAGGTGCTCATGCAGATGGGTTATATGTGGCGCTTCAACCCCGGCATCAACGCCGCGCTCGAAGCTGCGCGCAAAGGCTGGCTCGGCGATGTCTATCTCGTGCGCGGCGTCATCAACACCAACCTGAACGCCGAGTCGCGCCGCTCCTTCGGGGAGATCGCCGGTGGCACGATGTATGAGCTGGGCTGCCATCTTGTCGACCCGCTCGTCCGACTCCTCGGGAAGCACGCGAAGGTCACCCCCGTGCTGCGTCACGACGCGAAGGAGGCCGACGCGCTCGCCGACAACTGCGTCGCCGTCTTCGACTTCAAGGGTGCCATCGGCATCATCAGCAGCGCGACGATGCAGCCCACGGCGGGCGCACACCGGACGTTCGAGATTCAGGGCACGAACGGCGTCGCCATCGTGCGGCCCATCGAGCAGCCCGTGTTGACGGTGGAATTGGCGAAGGAGGCCGGGCCTTACAAGCAGGGCAGCCAGGTCATCAACTTCCCGCGCTATGAGCGTTACGTGCCGGAGTTCGCTGAACTGGCTGCGTGTGTCCGTGCCGGCAAGCCGCTCGCGGTCACTCCGGAGGAGGACGAGTTGGTGCAGGAGGCGCTGCTGAAGGCGAGCGGGATGCACTGAAGCCGGCGCTCCGCTCGTCAATCCACTTGCCGCCGCCCCGCCTTCCCTCTTTAATCGCTCGCGTGTCCGCCACTTCTCTCACTATGAAACGCATCTCGTTCCTTAAGTTCACCGCCGCCCTCTGCCTCGCCGCCGCCGCTGTCCAAGCCGCCGACGCTTGGAAGCCGGACGCCGGTTTCACCAGCCTCTACAACGGCAAAGACCTCACCGGCTGGAGCTACCGCGACAAGGACGGCAAACCGACCGAGACGCTCGACGGCAAGAAGGAAGCCACCGACGGCCGCTACACGGCCAAGGGCGAAGTCCTCACTGTCAATCCGCGTAACGAGGCCAAAGGCCCGAACCTGCGCCAGTTCTACACCGTGAAGGAGTTTCCGAAGGACTTCATCCTCAAGCTGGAGTTCCGCGCCGAGGTGAACGCGGACAGCGGCATCTTCCTGCGCAAGCCCCAGCTCCAGTGCCGCGATTACCTCGTGGCCGGTCCCTACAAGGAGCTGAAGAAATACAAGGCGCAGGACTGGAACGTCATCGAGGTCGTGGTGAAGGACGGCAAGGCCCGCTGCACCTGCAACGGCGAAGTGCTGGCCGAGGCCCTTCAGCTTCCCGCCACCGGCCCCATCGGCCTGGAAGCCGACCGTGGCACGATGGAGTATCGGCGGATTCAGATTAAAGAGCTGCCTTGAGGCGGGACGGGAGGGATTAAGAGCAGGATTAGGATTAGGAGCAGGACGGCGCCCGCCCGCCTCCTGCTCCTAATCGTAATTTTAATCCGCCCGCTCGTTCTCCCCGACGTTCTTCCCCTTTGACGCTCCCCCACCCATCCCGTAGCGTCGCCCCTCTTTCGCATCATGCTTGGAATCATCTTTAAGAAAATCTTCGGCTCAAAGAACGAACGCGAGTTGAAGCGCCTGTGGCCGCTCGTTAAGCAAATCAACGAGCTGGAGGCCGACCTTCAGTCGCAGCCGGAGCAAGTCCTGCGCGACAAAACCGCCGCGTGGAAGGCCAAGCTCGCCACCATCGAGGACGACGCCGAGCTGGCGCGCGCCGTGGAGGCCATCCTGCCCGAGGCCTTCGCCGTGGTGAAGAACGCCTGCCGCCGCATGTGCGGCACGGACGTCACCGTGCGCGGGCATCCGCTGCGCTGGGAGATGGTGCCCTTCGACGTGCAGCTCATCGGCGGCATGGCGTTGCACAAGGGGATGATTTCGGAAATGGCCACCGGCGAAGGCAAGACCCTCGTCGCCACGCTCCCGACCTTTCTCAACGCCCTCACCGGGCGCGGCGTTCACGTCGTCACCGTCAACGACTACCTCGCCGCCCGCGACGGCGAGTGGATGGGCGCGGTCTATCAGTTCCTCGGCCTCACGGTCGGCTGCATCCTCCACGACCAGCCCCCCGCCGTCCGTCGCGCGCAATACGCCTGCGACATCACCTACGGCACCAACGCCGAGTTCGGCTTCGATTACCTCCGCGACAACGGCATGGCCACGACCGCGGCGGACCAAGTCCAGCGCGGGCATTACTTCGCCATCGTGGACGAGGTGGACAGCATCCTGATTGATGAAGCCCGCACCCCGCTCATCATCAGCGGCCCCGCCGTCATCGCGCGCGACAGCCAAGTTTACTCGAACTACAAGGGCAGCATCGAAGGTCTCGTGCGCGCGCAGCACCAGCTTTGCGACCGCTACCTCCGCGAGGCAGAAGAGCACCTGAAGAAGCTCCACCCCACCGACGGTTCGCAGCCGCAAGGAGCCGAAGCGCTGGAGAAGGAAACCGGCCTGCTCCTCTATCGCGTGAAGCTCGGGCAGCCCCGTTCTGCCGGCCTCGCCCGCATCCTCGAAGAGCC
This sequence comes from Akkermansia muciniphila, assembly GCA_945872195.1. GTDB lineage: Bacteria > Verrucomicrobiota > Verrucomicrobiia > Limisphaerales > SXTU01 > SXTU01. The sequence continues at coordinate 3,355 of CAMBZO010000268.1, forward strand.
GGCGCACATCAAGTTGATGAACAAGGCCGAGCTGGACCTCCATCTCGACCAGTCGAAGAAGGACCTCTACGCGCAGAAGGAAGAGCTGTTCTTCGCGATGGAAGAGAAGAGCCACGAGGCCGATCTCACCGAGAAGGGCCGCAAGCACCTTTCCCCGAACGACCCCGACGCCTTCATGCTGCCTGACCTGGCGACGGCGTTCAGCGAGATCGACGGCGGCGCGGAGCCGGACGCGCGCAAGCGCCTCGAATCGAAGCAGAAAATCCAGACCGAGTTCGAGGCGAAGGCCGAGAAAATCCACGTCATCTCCCAGCTCCTCAAGGCCTACTGCCTTTACGAGAAGGACGTGCAATACGTCGTCCAGGAAAACAAGGTCATCATCGTGGACGAGAACACCGGCCGCCTCATGACCGGCCGCCGCTGGAGCGATGGCCTCCACCAAGCCGTCGAGGCGAAGGAGAACGCCCTCATCGAGGAGGAGACGCAGACCTACGCGACCATCACGATTCAGAATTACTTCCGCCTCTACCTGAAGCTCTCCGGCATGACTGGCACCGCCGAGACCGAGGCGCAGGAGTTCTTCGACATCTACAAGCTCGGCGTCCTCGTCATCCCGACCAACCGCGCCATCGCGCGCAAGGACCAGAACGACTCCGTCTATAAAACCAAGCGCGAGAAGTTCGAGGCCGTCCTCAAGGAAATCCAGACCATCCACGCGCAGGGCCGCCCCATCCTCGTCGGCACCGTCGCCGTCGAGTCGAGCGAGATCCTCGCCCGCATCCTCAAGCGCGCCGGCCTCGTCCACTCCGTCCTCAACGCCAAGTTCCACGAACAGGAGGCCGAAATCGTCGCGCGCGCCGGGCAGAAGGGCGCCATCACCATCGCCACGAACATGGCCGGGCGCGGCACCGACATTAAGCTCGGCCCCGGCGTCGCCGACGTCGGCGGCCTGCACGTCCTCGCCACCGAACGCCACGAGGCCCGCCGCATTGACCGCCAGCTCCGCGGCCGTTGCGCGCGCCAGGGCGACCCCGGCTCCTCGCACTTCTTCATCGCCCTCGA
>CAMBZO010000269.1 GCA_945872195.1 Akkermansia muciniphila
CCAAGCTCACCCCCAACCAGCCACCGTTCGCCAAAGCCCCGCCCGGTGCCGGCCCGCGTCATCTGACCTTTCACCCCAATGGCAAACACGTTTACGTCATCAACGAGCTAAAAAACTCGGTCACGCTCTTTGACTACGCCGCCGCGTCCGGGACACTGGCCGAGCGCCAGACCCTCTCGACCCTGCCCGCTGACTTCGCCGGCAAGAGCTATTGTGCCGACCTGAAGATTACCCCGAACGGACGGTTCCTCTACGGCACCAACCGCGGCCACGACAGCATTGCCATCTACCGCCTCGGCGACGACGGTCGGTTGACGCTGCTCGGGATTGAACCAAGCCTTGGCAAAGGCCCGCAAAACCTGGCGGTCGCGGTGGATGGCAAGTTCCTGCTGTGCGCGAACATGCCCGGCAAGAAGGTCGTGGTCTTTCGGATTGATGCACAAACGGGTGGCTTAAAACCAACTGGCGAGCCGCTGCCCTTGATCAGCCCGTCATGCATCATGGTCCTCCCCTGAACCCGCTCCCACTCCCGTCCCAAGGGTTTCTTCACCAATACCAGGAACTCACCCACTGAAATGCCCCGCAGTCAGAGCCTTACAATCTAACCCGACCTTGCGCGATATGGGCTTCCAATCCAGCATGCTCCCGTCCCGTTGAACACGCTTCGTTCCATCCTGAGACTCGCACTTCTCTGCCTTGTCCTCGGCAGCGGCAGTGGCTTCGCCGCCACGCCGTCGCTCGCAGCGGGCCGCCAACACTGGGCGTTTCAACCCTTGCGCCACGCCCTGCCCCCGGCGGTGACGAACGCCGCCTGGGCGCGCAATGACGTGGACCGGTTTATCCTCGCCACGCTCGAGGCCAAGGGCTTGAGGCCGTCGCCGGAAGCGAGCCGGCAAACTTTGATTCGCCGCGTGACCTTCGACCTCATCGGCCTGCCGCCAACGCCGGAGGAAGTGGAGTCCTTCGTTCGCGATACTTCGCCACAGGCGTGGGAGCGCGTGGTGGACCGACTGCTCGCGAGTCCACACTACGGCGAGCGCTGGGGGCGGCACTGGCTGGACCTCGCGCGCTACGCGGACAGCAGCGGCTTCCACAACGACCTCGACCGCCCTCACGCGTGGCGTTACCGCGACTACGTCATCCGCAGCTTCAACGAGGACAAGCCCTACGCGCGCTTCATCGCCGAGCAACTCGCCGGCGACGAAGTTCCGGGCGCGGACGAGGAGACGCTCGTGGCCACGGGTTTCTGTCGCAACGGCCCGAGCAACGACGACAACATGGGCAACAACAAGGAGCAGTATCGCCTCGACGAGCTGGACGATGTCATCGCCACGACCTCGACGGTCTTCCTCGGCCTCACGGTGGGCTGCGCGCGTTGCCACGACCACAAGCATGACCCCATCACCAGCGCGGATTACTACAGCCTGCTCGCGGTTTTCAACGGAACGGTGAAGCGCGGCGTGCCCAAGGAAAGCGACGAGAAGGACAAGGCGAAGGAGGTCGTGAAGCTGCAGGCGCTCATCGAGACGAAGGCGAAGGTCCCGCCCACCTACCTACTCCGGCGCGGCAGCCTGCAAAACAAGGGACCAGAAGTCCCTCCCGCCGCGCCGCTAGTGCTTGTGTCCAACCCTCTGCGCTTCCCCGAGCCAGAGACGGACGCGAAGTCCTCGGGCCGACGACGCACGCTTGCGGAGTGGATTGCCGCGCCCGAGAACCCGCTGACGTGGCGCGTGCTGGCGAACCGCATCTGGCAGCACCACTTCGGGCGCGGCCTCGTCGCGACCCCGAGCAACTTCGGCTTCAACGGCGCGCGCCCCACACACCCGGAGTTGCTCGATTACCTCGCGGCCCGGCTCGCCTCGGACGGCGGGCGGTGGAAGCCGTTGCACAAGTTGCTGTTGATGTCAGCGACGTATCGGCAGGCATCGCAGCCCAACGAGCTTGGCCAACGGATCGACCCGGAGAACGCGTTTCTCTGGCGCGCAAGTCGGCAGCGGCTCGAAGCCGAGGCGCTGCGCGACAGTATTCTTGCAGTTAGCGGGAAGCTGAACCCGCAGCTCGGGGGGCCGGGCATCAAGCCGCGCATTCGCGCCGACCTGCTGACAGCCAGCCAGCGTAACAAGTGGCCCGTGCTTACGTCCGAAGGCCCGGCACAGTGGCGGCGCAGCGTCTATATCTACGCGAAACGCCAGCTGCTCATGCCGATGATGGAACTCTTCGATGCGCCGACCACCACGGACAGTTGTGCCGAGCGGATGCAGAGTGTCGTGCCCACTCAAGCGCTGGTGCTAATGAACGACGAGTTTGTCGAGGACCACGCGGGCTTCCTCGCGCTACGCGCCGTGGCCGAGGCGGGGGAGCACTTGTCGCACGTGATTGAGCGGATGCAGTCACTGGCACTGGCCAAGCCGGCAGGCCCGGAACGGCTGAAGCAGGCGGTGGCGTTCGTCGAGGCGCGCGAGGCCGTCTATGCGAAGGTGCCTTCGCCCACGAACTTGCCGCGCCAGCGTGCGCTCACGGACCTGGCCCATGTTATGTTCAACAGCAGCGAGTTCATCTACATCGAATGAACCTGACCCGCAGACGGATGCTTCAGTTGAGCGGCGGCGGCTTCGGCGCGCTGGCGCTGAACTCGTTGCTGCACGCGGAGGGCGCTCTCTCCGCCCCGGCCTCCACGAACCCGCTGGCCGCGCACCCGCCGCACTTCGCGCCGCGCGCCAAGTCCGTCATCTTCCTCTTCATGTATGGCGGGCCGAGCCATGTGGACCTCTTCGACCCAAAGCCCGAGCTGGAGAAATGGCACGGCAAGGCCATCCCCGTGTGGAAACCCGAGGACGCGTTCATGGGCCGCAAAACGCAGAACGTGGCGATGAAAAGCTACTACGGCTTCGCGAAGCACGGCGCGGCCGGCATAGACATCGCGGAGACGTTTCCCCACCTCGCGCGCTGCGCGGACGACCTGTGCGTCATCCGCTCGATGCACACGGAGAGCAACAACCACGGCCCCGCGCTCTTCCAGATGAACAGCGGCTTCACGCAGGCCGGCCGGCCTAGCATGGGTTCGTGGGTGACTTACGGACTCGGCTCCGAGAGCGAGAACCTGCCGGCGTTCGTCGTGCTGCTCGACCATCAGGGCGCGCCAGTGAACGGGGCGATGAACTGGTCCAACGGTTTCATGCCCGCCTCGTTTCAAGGCGTGCCGTTCCGCTCCAGCGGCGACCCCATCGCCTACCTCACGCCGCCGAAGAATGTTTCCGCCAGCCAGCAGCTCGCCCGCCTCGACCTGCTGCGTCAGTGGAACGAGGAATACGCCGCCGCGAATCCCGCCGAGACCAGCCTCGCCGCGCGCATCGCGAGCTACGAACTCGCGTTCCGCATGCAGATGAGCGCCGCCGAGTGCGTGGATGTCGCGCGCGAGCCGGAGTCCATTCGCAAGCTCTACGGCCTCGACCGTCCGGTGACGCAGCACTTCGGACGCAACTGTCTGCTCGCCCGCCGGCTCGTCGAGCGCGGCGTGCGCTTCGTGCAGCTCTACAGCGGCGGCAACGAAGGTCCGAAGGCTTGGGACGCGCACGACGACCTAAAGAAAAACCACGACCTCCACTGCGCCGAGACGGACCAGCCCATCGCCGCGTTGCTCAACGACCTCAAGGCTACCGGCCTGCTCGACACGACGCTCGTGATCTGGGGCGGCGAGTTCGGCCGTTCACCCGTCGCGGAGAACGGCAAAGGCCGCGACCATCACCCGAAAGGTTTTACGATGTGGATGGCCGGCGGCGGCATCAAGGGCGGCATGGTCCACGGCGCGACCGACGAGTTCGGCTACAACGCGGTGGAGAAGCCCGTCTCCGTCCCCGACCTGCACGCGACCATTCTCCACCAGCTCGGCCTGAACCACGAGCAGCTCACCTACCGTAACACCGGCCGCGACTACCGCCTGACGGACGTGAGCGGCGAGGTGGTCAGAGAGCTTTTGGTGTAGCGCCTTTCACGGCCCACCTCTGTGGTCGAAGGAATCCGAGTTGGACCACGGAGCCGCGATGGACACAGAGGGCGAAGTGTAAACGCCGGTTGAAAAGTGCGGCGGGGTCACGGATGTGACAGGGCGGTTCAAAAGTGCGGCCTCTTCATGAACAATGAAGCATGTATCGCATTATGGAAGACTGGACCGACATACGGGAACGGGTGGCCAGGGTTCAGCGCGATGCTTTCAGCAGCCCACGTTCACCCAACCACTCCAAGGAGCGCTGCTGCCAGGCATCCCATTCTTCGCCCTTGTAGCCGTTGTAACCGTGGTTGCCTTTGGGAAACTCCTGCAACTCTGCCGGAATACCCTTCGCCTTGAGCGCCTCGTAGAACATCTGGCTGTGCGCCACCGGCACAACCGCGTCCGTCCGCG
>CAMBZO010000270.1 GCA_945872195.1 Akkermansia muciniphila
CGCGAGCCGCTGTCGCTCTTCCGCATCTCGGACTGCCAGGGCGCGATGAAGCAGCACGACGCGGCCATCCAGACCCTAGTCGGCGTGCTGAACTTCTTCAAGAGCGCCGCCCCCGAGGCGCAGTATCGCATCGCCGGCCACTACGCCGCGAAGGGCGACAAGGAAGCCGCCATCCGCACCCTCAAGACCGTCTGCAAGGTCCACCTCAACACCTCGTGGGCCGGCCGTGCGCACCAGGACCTCACGCTCACCTACGGCGTGGACGTGACCCTCGGCGGCGCAGCGAAGAAGGAAGAGAAGTAACGCGTCGGAGGGGCGCAACATTCTCCTCCCTCTCCTCCTCGGTCGAGGAGAGGGCTTGGTTGAGGAGTCGAGTTCCGCCCCGCGCTGCTTCCCTCTCCCCGTTCGAGGCGGAGAGGGAATCAAGCTGCGAAGAGTCCTTGAAAAGCAAAGAGCGCGGACGTTGGTGTCCGCGCTCCTTGAGGTGAGGTGAGGTGAGGTTTAGGCGAACAGCTCGGCGATGGGCTTGGCACCTTCCTTGACCAGCTTCATCGGGCGGTTGAGCGGCGTGGTCAACTCGCGGGTGTGGTCGATGCCGAGGGCGTGGCAGACGCTGGCGTGGAGGTCGGCGACCTGCACGGGGCGGTTCTCCGGGGCCATGCCGTCCTTGTCGGACGAGCCGATGACCTGACCGCCCTTGATGCCGCCACCGGCCATGAAGCAACTGAAGACGCGCGCATGGTGGTCACGACCGGCATCCTTGTTGATCTTTGGCGTGCGGCCAAACTCGCTCAACATGATGACGAGGGTCTTGGAGAGGCGCCCCGAGGAGTGGAGGTCTTCGATGAGGGAAGCAACGGCGGGGTCCATGACGGAACCGTGGTTGCGCATGGCGGGGAAGACATCCATGTGGTTGTCGAAGCCACCACGGTTAACCTGGACGAAACGCACACCGGTCTCGATGAGCTTCTTGGCGAGGAGCGTGCCGCGACCGAACTCGGTGAGGCCGTAGCGTTCGAGGGTCTTGGGGTTTTCCTTGTCGAGGTCGAAGGAGGCGAGGGCGGGGCTCTTCATCAGGGCGACGGCGTCCTTGAGGGCGACATCGGCTTCCTTGAGGTCGCGCGCGGCGAGCTTGCCGGAGGTGCGCAGGTTCATGCGGGCGAGGACTTCGAGGCGGCGTTCACCTTGCGTGTGGTGGATGCCGTCGGGGAAGGCGAGATACGGGTCGCGCTCGCCGGGCAGGCCGATGTAGTAGGCCTCGCAGCGCTGGCCGAGGTAGCCGGCGCGGGGGGCCATGCCGCCGATGCTGATGTAGGCGGGCAGGTCACCGGCCTTCTGGCTCTCGTTGATGACGAATGAGCCAAGGCCGGGGTGGACGAGCGCCGGGTTTTGCGGATGGCTCGTCTGCAACTCGTAGGTGGCGCGCCCGTGGTCGCCGTTTGTGCCGGCGATGGAGCGGATGATGGAGCAGTGGTGCATCTGCTTGGCGAGTTGCGGGAAAATCTCGCTGATCTGGATGCCGTCGGCGCTGGTCTTGATCGGCTCGAATTCGCCGCCGACTTCGCGGCCGGGCTTCGGGTCCCAAGTGTCGATGTGGCTCATGCCGCCGCCGTTCCAGAAGAGGACGACGGACTCGGCCTTCGGGGCGTGCGCGGAACCAATCGCGGCGACGAGGCGGTTGATGGGCATGCCGAGCAGCGCGCCCACACCGGCAGATTGCGCGAGGAAGCGGCGACGGGACGTGTAGTAGTCAGTGCAGGAGCTCATGTGTTTTTGGTTTTTACAGTTCAGGGCAGATACCGGAATTCGTGGGAGTTGAGCATGGCCCAACGGAGGTCAGCGAGACCGTCGGCGGGGTCCTTGCCAGCAGCGATGACGGCGCGGGCTTCGCTGAGTTCCTCGGCGGTGGGCCGACGGGTGAGGATTTCGAGATAGACGAACTCGACCGCCTTGCCCGCGTTGGCGTTGGGGCCGGAGATGAGGGCGTGGACCGGCTCCAGCGGGCCGACGCGGGAGGCTTCGTGGGTGGCCTTGCCATTGAGCATCATCAGCTCTTGCCGGAGGGAGGGTGACTCGTCGCGGAACTCACCGAGGTTATCGCGCGCCGGCTGGCCGAAGACGCGGAGGAAGTGCGCGGCCGGCGCGGGCGTGGCCATGCGGAGGGTGGTGTCGAACTTCGGGTTGTCATCCACCAGCGCGGAGACGGTCTCGAGCCGGAAGCGCTCGGCGTTGCCGGAGCGGAGCAGACGGATGCGCGCCTGACGCACGGCTTCGATGGCGTCGTCTTCCATCTTCTTGTTCATCTCGAGGTCCATCTTCGACTCGGTGAGCACGTCGGCGAACTTGTCTTCGCCCTTCTTCATCTTCTCGGGCTTGAGCAGCGCCTCGAAGTCCAGGTTCGCGCCTTTCTCGAGGTCGTAGGGGGCGGGGGCTTGGCCGGGCTTGGCCATCGCCATCATGGCGGGCTGATTGGTGGTCTTGTCCTCGGCGGCGGCGAGCATGGCGGCCGTGGCGAGGGGGATGCGGATTTGGCGCTTCACCTCGCGGACGTTCGCGCCCTCGGGCCACTTGTGGGTGAGTAGGTGGCCGGCGGCGGAGACGCTGTCGAAAAGGACTTCGCCGAGCATCCGGCGGGCGCGAGTGGCGGTGAAGGATTCCTCGGCGCGCGCCACGTCGGTCACGCTGACACCGGCCGCAAGATGGCCGCGCTGATAGGTCTCGGTGAGCATGGTCAGCTTCACGAGGGACCGCAGGTCGTAGCCGCTGGCGATGAACTCCTGCGCGAGGAACTGCAGCGTCTGCGGGTGCCGGATTTCGTTGTAGGCGGAGATGTTGTCGAGCGGCTCGATGAAGCCCCGACCAATCAACTCGGCCCAGACGCGGTTCACGAAGGCGCGGGCGAAGTAGGGATTGCGCGGGTCGGTGATCATCGCGGCGAGTTTCCGGCGGTCTTCGCTCTGGACGTAAACGCTCCTGCCATCGTCACCCTGTTTGGCAGCGGCCTTGGCTTCGGCGAGCACATCGGCCTCGGACTTGGAGTCGCGCAGGGCTTGCTTGACGCTGAAGCCGTCCACGAGTTCGTCGAGCGCCTTCTTGGCGGCGACGGCGCTGAGGCCGGCGGTGTCTGGCTTGCGGCGGTCTTCGAGTCGGCTGATGAAGTGGGGCTTGGTGGTGTAGTTGACCATCTCGAAGGGGAACTTCGGGGCCACGCCGTCGCGCTTCGGGGCCTGCTCGCGCTCGGGGGGCCATTTCACCGCCGTCTCCTTGCCCTCGGTGGTGTAGATGCGCTTGATGTTCTTGCCCTGCTCGACGCGCTTGATGGTGCCGAAGTAGGCGGCCAGCTCGTAAAACTCCTTCTGCTTCCAGTCATCGAACGGGTGGTCGTGGCACTCGGCGCACTGGACGCGGACGCCGAGGAAAATCTGCGCGGTCGCGCCGGCCAGGGCCATCGGGTTGGCGGCGTCGCCCAACGCGAAGCCAGCGGCGGGCGTGTTCTCAGGCCGGCCGTTGGTGGCGATGAGTTCGCGCGCCATCTCGTCGTAGGGCTTGCCCTGCGCGACGCTGCGGTTCACGTAGGCAAGGAGCTGCGGCCCGCCATCCTGCTGCGAGCGGACGCGGAGCATGTCGGCGTAGAAGACCGTCCAGCGTTCGGCGAACCGGGGATGGTCGAGCAGGCGGTCAATCAGCTTGGCGCGGCGGTCGCCCGCGCTCTCGCGCTCGAAGGCGCTGATTTCCGCGATGGTCGGGATGCGGCCGATGAGGTCCAGCGTCGCGCGGCGAAGGTAGGCGAGGTCGTCAATGACCCCCGCGAGCGGAGGCACCCCGCCTTTGGCGATGGCGTTTTCCTGCTTGAGAATCTGATCGGTCACGGCGGCGGCGGCGGCGAGGGACGCCGGCGCTTTCTCGGGGATGAACTGGCGCTCGGCCAAGCCCGGCACTTCCTTCTTTCGCGTCTTGAGCACGACGCCATCAGGCCACTTCGCGCCGGTGCGGACCCAGTCGGTGAGCCAGTTCTTGTGCGGTCCGGAAAGCGGCTCCGTCTCCTGCGGCATGATGTCCGAATGGTCGCGCGGAAGGGAGATACGGCGGAGCAGGTCGCTCTTCGTGTAGTCCTTGGCGTCAATCACCGGGCCGTGTTTGCCGCCCTTGAGAAACCCGGCCTTGGTGTCGAGGCGCAAGCCGCCCTTGGCCGAGTCCGCGCCGTGGCAGCGAACACAGGCGTTCTCTAGGACGGGCTGAATTTGCTGGCGGAAATCCACATCGGCGGAGGCAACTCCAACCGAACAGACGAGGGCGAAAATGATGCGCTCGGAAACGGACATAGTTAATCGACTGGGGCTGGCGAAGCGGCATTCAAAGCGAATGCTATTTCAGCGTTGTAAACAGCGAAGCG
>CAMBZO010000271.1 GCA_945872195.1 Akkermansia muciniphila
ACGCCGACGGCCAGCGCGGTGATGATGCCGGGGATGGGCGCGGCGACTTCGAGCGGGTTTGCGGGGTCGGCCTTCGCGCGGGCCTTCGTCTTCACGGCCACGGATTTGTCCGGGATGCTCGTCTCGCGGGTCATGCCGTTCAGCTCGAAGGTCACGGTGCGGCGACCGTCCTTGTCCGGCGTGCCGATGTTCACCAGCTTGATGAAGAGCGTCTTGCCTTGCTCGATGCTCACGCTGATTTCCTCGTCAGGTTTCAGGCCGTAGAAGAAGGCGTTCGTCGGCAGCGCGCTGACTTCGCCGAAGTCGCGCTGGACCTTCGCGAAGTCCGCGAAGACCTCGGGATACATCAAGTGACTGAAGAGGTCGTCGTCGGTCGCGTCGCGCTTGAGCTTCGCGGTGAGTTCCTCGCGGACCTTCTTCAAGTTCGTGTCGGGCAAGTCCTCGCCGGGGCGGACGGTGATGGGCTTCTGCTTGCCGAGGACGACCTTCTGAACTTGCGCGGGCCAACCGCCCATCGGCTGGCCGAGCCCACCGGAGAGCATATCAATCACGCTCGCGGGGAACGGCACGGTGCCGGGCTCGAGGTTCACCACGTCGGCGGGTTTGATGCCGCGCGTGATGAGGAACATCGTCATGTCGCCGACGACCTTGCTGCTGGGCGTGACCTTGACGATGTCGCCGAAGAGCGTGTTGACCTCGGCGTAGGTGTGGGCGATTTCGCGCCAGCGGTTCGCCAGGCCCATGCCGGCGGCCTGTTCCTTGAGGTTCGTGTATTGGCCGCCGGGCATCTCGTGGAGATAAACTTCGGCACTGCCCGCCTTGGGCGCGGTGTCGAACGGCCGGTAATACTCGCGCGCCAGTTCCCAGTAGTCGGAGAACTCGTTGAGCGCCTCCAGGTCCAGCCCGGTGTCGCGCGGCGTGTTTTGCAGCGCGGCGACGATGCTGTTCATGTTCGGCTGGCTCGTGCTGCCGCTCATGCTGGCGATGGCCAGGTCCACCACGTCCACGCCCGCGTCAGCAGCGCGCAGGACGGAGCTGGCGTTGATGCCGCTGGTGTCGTGCGTGTGAAAGTGGATGGGCAAACCGACGGCGTCCTTGAGCGCCTTCACGAGCTTGTGCGCGGCGTAAGGACGGCAGAGGCCGGCCATGTCCTTGATGGCAATCATGTGCGCGCCCATGCGTTCCAGCTCCTTGGCCAGCGCGACGTAATACTTGAGCGAATACTTGTCGCGCTTCGGGTCGAGGATGTCGCCGGTGTAGCAGACAGTCGCCTCGCAAATCGCGTGCGTGTCCTGCACGGCTTCCATCGCGGCTCGCAAGTTGGGCGTGTAGTTGAGCGAGTCGAACACGCGGAAGATGTCCATGCCCGAGGCGGCGGCGTGCTTCACGAAACCCGCGACCACGTTGTCGGGATAGTTCGTGTAGCCGACGGCGTTGCTGCCGCGGAAGAGCATCTGGAAGCAGATGTTCGGCACGCGCTTGCGCAGTTCGCGCAGTCGCTCCCAAGGGTCTTCGTGCAGGAAGCGCATCGCGGTGTCGAAGGTCGCGCCGCCCCACATCTCCAGCGAGAAGAGCTGCGGTGCGCGCCGCGCGAGGGCGTCCGCGACGGCGAGCATGTCGTAGCTGCGGACCCGCGTGGCCATGAGCGACTGATGCGCGTCGCGGAAGGTCGTGTCGGTCACGAGCAGGCGCTTTTGCTTGAGCACCCACGCCGCGAACTTCTTCGGACCGAGCTTGTGGAGCAGGTCGCGCGTGCCGTCGGCGGGGACTTGCTTGTGGTCGTAAGCGGGCGGCTGCGCGAGGGCGAAGGGTTTCTCGGGCTTGAAGCCTTTCGCGTGCGGGTTGCCGTTGACCACCACGTTGCCGAGGAAGTTCAGCAGCTTCGTCGCACGGTCGCGGCGGGGCTTGAAGGCGAACAGCTCCGGCGTGTTGTCAATCAGCGTGGTCGTGGCCTGCCCGCTGCGGAAGACGGGGTTGTGAATCAGGTTCTCGAGGAACGGGATGTTCGTCTTCACCCCACGGATGCGGAACTCGCGCAGCGCGCGGTCCGTGCGCTGGAGCGCCATGGCGTAGGTCTGGCCGGAGCTGGTGACCTTCACGAGCATCGAGTCGTAGAAGGGCGTGATGACCGCGCCCGCGAAACCCATGCCGCCGTCGAGCCGCACGCCGAAACCGCCCGCGCTGCGATAGGTGAGAATCTTGCCGTAGTCCGGCGTGAACTTGTTCTCCGGGTCCTCGGTGGTGACGCGGCATTGCACCGCGTAGCCATTGCGCGGGATTTGATTCTGCGGCGGCATTCCGACCTCGGGGCCGTGCAGGCGATGGCCTTGGGCAATGAGGATTTGCGCGCGCACGAGGTCGAGGCCCGTGATGACCTCGGTGACCGTGTGCTCGACCTGAATGCGCGGGTTCATCTCGATGAAGAACCACTCGTGGCGATCCAAGTCGTAGAGGAACTCGATGGTCCCCGCGTTGTCGTAACGAATCTCGCGGGCCATCCGCGCGGCGGCGTCGCACAGCTCCTTGATGACGTGCTCGGGCAGACCAAAGCTGGGCGCAACCTCGACGACCTTTTGGTGCCGGCGCTGCACCGAGCAATCGCGCTCGTGCAGGTGAATCACGTTGCCGTGCTGGTCGCCGAGAATCTGCACCTCGATGTGCTTCGCGTTGGGAATGTATTTCTCGAGGAACACGGCGGAATTGCCAAACGCCCGGCCCGCCTCGGCCTGCGCTTCGTCGAGCAGGTTCGCCAAATCGCCCGCCTTGTGGACCACGCGCATCCCGCGCCCGCCCCCACCGAACGCGGCCTTGATGATGAGCGGGAAACCAATCTCCTTCGCCATCTTCAGAGCATCATGACGGTCGGAGATGGGTTCCTCCGTGCCGGGCAGGGTGCGGACACCAATCTTCTGCGCGAGCGCACGCGCCGCCGTCTTGTCGCCCATCATCTCCAGCAGCTCCGGGCGCGGCCCGACGAACGTGATGCCCGCCGCCGCGCACGCGCGGGCGAACGCCGCGTTCTCCGACAGAAAGCCGTAGCCCGGATGAATCAAGTCCGCGCCGCTCGCCTTGGCCAGCGCCACGATGCTCTCGATGTCGAGATACGCGCCGACCGGCCCCTTGCCCTGGCCGACGAGATACGCCTCGTCCGCCTTGAAGCGATGCACGCAGAAGCGGTCCTCCTGCGCATAGACCGCGATGGTGCGCAGCCCCAGCTCCGTCGCCGCGCGGAACACGCGGATGGCGATTTCGGAACGGTTGGCGACCAGCAACTTCTGGAAGGTCTTGGGCGCCGCCGGGGACACGGCGGGCTGCTCGGCGGCAATCTTCTTCGTGCGGCTGCGTAGGCTCATAAGCGCGGAGGTTTTACAGGAGGGACAGCCGTTGTCCAAGCCCGGATGCGCTGGGCGTGACAGTTTGTGCGAACCAAACCAGCGTGCGCGGCGTTTGACCCATTGAACGACCCGCCGCGGTGCGAGGCGATGCGCATGACTGCGGGCATGTTCCCTCCGAAATCCTCGTGGACAACCCACTGGCAGCGCACCATGCTCCAAAGCCAAGCGACTGCCGAAAATCCGATGGACCCGAACCAAACGCACGCCGAGTTTGAAGCCCTAAAAGCGCAGGTGCAGGCTATGCACGACAACGAGCGCCGGCTCATGGACACGGTCAAGGTCGCCGCTGGCCTGATGCTCGGTTTGGCCGCCATCCTCGTGCTCTTCGCATGGTTCACCAGCCACAAAAATTACGAGCACGACAAGCTCGCCATACAGAAAGCGCTGGAGACGGCCAACGAACAGCGTTACGCCGCGTTCAATCGGGAATTGGACACGACTCTGAACGCTCGACTCACGGCTCGCGAGCAGGCGTTGGACCGTAAGCTCAACGAGTTGGCGCAGTCCTTCCGCACGCAGGTGGCCACCTCTGGCGGCGTGTCTAGTAACTCGCTCGCGCAACAGAACGAGGACTTCAACCGCAAGATTCTCCTCATGGTGGAGTTGGTCGAGAATCGCAGCGCACACCCGTTCGGCCTGCTGTATTTCGACTACGCCACCCGCATTGTGAACTCGCCCCAGAAGAATTACCCTGTTGCGACGGAGTATTTTCTCGGCGCGAGTCTGGCCTTCCTTCGCGCCCGCGACGAATCCTTCCTGAACACCAGCCTCGCCCGCCTTTCCCAGTTGTGCTTCCCCAATTTGAAGGCGGACGATTTCGCGGTGAAACCTGTGCTGGAGGAGCGGTGCGCCCAGCTCGTGGAAGCGCTCGACAAGGCAAACGTGAACGGCAAACACACCGTCGCGCTGATGGATCTGCGCCGGGGGATCCTCGAAGCCAAGCGGCGCGCAAAGGCGAAGTAGCGACTACGCCGCCTGCTCCCTGCGGT
>CAMBZO010000272.1 GCA_945872195.1 Akkermansia muciniphila
GACGCCGACGTGAAGCAGCAGCTTGAGCAGCTCGCCGCGCCGCTCCTCGCCGCCGTGCCGCAGGACCGCTACAAGTTCAAGCTCCACATCATCGAGGACGCCTCGCTCAACGCCTTTGCCCTGCCCGGCGGCAATGTTGCTTTCCACACCGGCCTCTTGCTCACGGCGGAGACGCCCGAGGAAGTCCTGGGCGTCCTCGCGCACGAAATTTCGCACGTCACCGAGCAGCACGGCATGAGAGGCATCGTCCAGGGACTGGGACTTTACGCCATCGTCACCACCTTCTTCGGAGATGTCTCGGGCCTCGCGGCCATCCTCGTGAACAACGCGCCCTTCCTGCTCTCGCAGAAGTTCTCCCGCGACCACGAGCGCGAGGCGGACGAGCAGGGCTTCCGCTACCTCGAAGCCGCGAAGCTCAACCCGCGCGGCATGATCACCTTCTTCGAGAAGATGCGGCGCGAGGAGGAGAAGCTGCGCGAGAAGATCCCGGGGGGTGAAGCCTTGGACGCGTTGAACTTTCTCAGCACCCATCCCGCGACCGCCGAGCGCACCGCGCACTTGGAGCAGCTGCTGGCAAAGTCCCCGCGCAAAGACGGGTTTACCGCCGTGGACCTGAACTTCAAGGAATTCCAAGCCACCCTCCGTGCCAAGCTCTCGCAGCCGGCGAAGGCGAAGAAGGCGGAGAAGCCGGATGCGAAGAAAGCCAAGTAGCGGTCGAAGTGCCCCCTCTCCGCAGCCGGAGAGGGATGGGGTGAGGCAGAACGGCATCGCTGCCGTCCCCTCGCTTTAGCTTCAATGAGGCCGTGGCTTACGGGATGACCATGTCGGCCACGGTCTTGCCGGCGGGGATGAAGGGCAGCACGTGCTCGGTGTAGGGGGTGATGACGTCGAGGACGTAGGGCTCTGTGGAGTCGAGCATCCGCTGCATGGCGGCGCGGAGGTCTTTCTTGAACATGACGCGCTCGCACGGGACGTGGAAGCCCTTGGCGAGCTGGACGTAGTCGGGGTAGATGGCCTTGCGGTTCTCGGGGTCGCCGAGGTAGGTGTGGCCGCGGTTGCCCTCGTAGAACTTGTCCTCCCATTGCACGACCATGCCGAGGTGCTGGTTGTTCAGGATGATGACTTTGGCGGCGATCTTCTCGATGTGTGCGGTGGCCAGCTCCTGGATGTTCATCAGGAAGGAGCCGTCGCCGTCGATGTCCACGACTTGCTTGTGGGGGCAGGCGACTTTCGCGCCCATCGCGGCGGGGTAGCCGTAACCCATCGCGCCCAGGCCGGCGCTGGTGAGGAACTGGCGGGGCCAGGTGTATTTGAACCATTGGCCAGCCCACATCTGGTGCTGGCCCACGCCGGTGGTGATGATGGCGTCGCCACCGGTAAGCTCGTAGAGGAGTTCGATGGCGTATTGGGGGAGGATGACTTCCTTCTCATGGCCGACCATGTGGTCCTGCATGTGCTGGGACAGGGCGACCTCTTCGTTGACTTGATAACGGAAGGGGGCGCGGGCTTTCCACTCGGCGCATTGGGCGACCCAGGGGGAATACTTCTTCGACAGGGCGCGCTGGCGGAGCATGGCGTTGAGCTTGGCGAGGGCGAACTTGATGTCGCTGACGATGGGGAGATTGACGGGCTTGTTCTTGTTAATCTCCGAGGGGTCAATGTCCACGTGGACGATGGTGCCGCGCTTGCAGAACTCTTCGATCTTGCCGGTCACGCGGTCGTCGAAGCGCACGCCGAACGCGAGCAGGAGGTCCGCGCCGGGAGCGACGGGGACCATGGGGTCGGTGAAGGCGGCGCGTTTCTTGAACTCGCCGCTGACGGCCCAGTTCGCGGCGGCGGCACCGTGCATGCCCAGCCAGCGCAGGGAGAGGGCGTGCGTCTCGGGGAACGCACCGCAGCCCATGATGGTGGTGGTGACGGGGATTTGGGTCAACTCGGCGAAGGCGCGGAGTTCCTCGGCGGCGTTGCCGGTGATGACGCCGCCGCCGGCGTAGATGACGGGGCGCTCGGACTTCTCGAGGAGGCCGATGATTTCGTTGAGGGCGAGGTCGCTGGCGCGCGGGTCAGGGTGGTAGCCGCGGAGGTTGATCTCCGCCGGGTAAAGGGGCTGGGTCTCGGACTGCTGGATGTTCTTGGGCACGTCCACGATGACGGGGCCGGGGCGACCCGAGGTGGCGATGTAAAACGCCTCCTTGATGATGCGCGGGATGTCGTTGATGTCGGTGACGAGGTAGGAGTGCTTGACGATGGGCAGCGTCATGCCGAAGAAGTCGGTCTCCTGAAACGCGCCTTTGCCAATCATCGCCTGCGGCACCTGGCCGGTGATGGCGACGAGCGGGATGGAATCCATGTAGGCGTCCGCGATGCCCGAGATGAGGTTCGTGGCGCCGGGGCCGGAGGTGGCCATGCAGACGCCGGCCCGGCCGGTGGCGCGGGCGTAACCCTCGGCCATGAAGACGCCGCCTTGCTCGTGGCGCGGGAGGATGGTGCGGATGGTCGAGCGGGTGAGCGCCTGATGGAACTCCATGCTCGCGCCGCCGGGATAGGCGAAGATGACTTCGACGCCCTCGCGTTCGAGGCACTTGATGAGGATGTCGCTGCCCTTCATGCGGGGGCCGAGTTCGGCCTTCGCGGACGTTTTCGTTTCAGTGGATTCTGCGGTTGCTTTGCTCATGGCTATGCTCTGGGTTTGGCTGGCGGTGCGTGGCGAACAAAAAACCCACGACTGCGGCCAGCCGTGGGTGATTGTCGGAAGCTTGTTTATGCCCGACAAGGCCCAGCGGCGTCGCCTACTACGACGACTACCGCCAACTGGACTTGTCCGACAGTGCCAAACATGACCGCGAACCTATCAGCACGAGCAAACGGGTCAAGCGTGGATTGAGGCAGAAGGCCAGGAAGACAGGAGACAGAATGAGCGGGGAGTCGTATGCACGGCAATTCCCGCTCCTGACGCCTGTCTTCTTTCGCGAAATAAATAGTTGCATCCGAGCCGCATTGCTTTATCACTTGGCTCCGTCGTAACCAACCAGCGCCATACTTCGGCATTCACGCCGGGCGCGGTTTTCCTGAAAGCAGACCAGAAGGTCACTCCGGTTCAACAGACTCAAGGTTTAGGCACGAGTGTAGTTGCCGCGCTTCAGGATTCGATCGCCACACCACACGCCCATATGAGCAGACCAGGACAGAATCAGCAGCGCCAGCAGCATCGGAATCAGAATCAGCAGCAGCAGCAGCAGCAACCGCAGCAGCAGGGGCAATCGCCCCAGCAGCCTCAGCACCCGACCCCTGAGATAGGCTCCGGCCACCTCGAAATCGCTGAGAAGGGCTTCGGCTTCCTCCGTTCCGTCGAGAACAAGTTCCAGCCCAAGCCCACGGACGTCTTCGTCACGCCCGACTGCATCAAGAAGAACTTCCTCCGCGAAGGCTGCCTCGTCGAAGGCCGGCTTCAGCCCCCGCACCGCGGCTCCAGCCCGCAGTTGCGCGAAGTGCTCAACGTCAGCGGCCTGCCCTTCAACGAATACACCAAGCAGTCCCGCTTCGAGAACCTCACGTCCATTGACCCCATCGAGAAGTTCCGCCTCGAGACCGCCTCCGATGTCTTCGAGACCCGCGTGATTGACCTCGTGACTCCCATCGGCCGCGGCACGCGCGGCATCATCGTCGCCCCGCCGCGCACGGGCAAGACGACCATCCTCAAGCAAATCGCCAACGCCATCACCACCAACCACCCGGAAGTCTATGTGATGGTCCTGCTCATTGACGAACGCCCCGAGGAAGTCACCGACTTCCAGCGCAGCGTGAAGGCCGAAGTCGTCGCGAGCTCCAACGACATGGACCTCGAAACCCACGTCCGCCTCAGCCGCTTCATGATCGAGCGCTGCCGCCGCATGGTCGAGGGCGGCAAGGACGCCGTCGTCCTCCTCGACTCCCTCACCCGCGTGGCCCGCGCCTACAACTCCGTCCACGGCGGCTCCGGCCGCACGATGACCGGCGGCGTGGACGCGCGCGCGCTGGAGATTCCCCGCAAGATGTTCGCCTCCGCCCGCAAGATCGAAGGCGGCGGCTCCCTCACCATCCTGGCCACCGCCCTTGTGGACACCGGCAGCCGCATGGACGAGCTCATCTTCCAGGAGTTCAAGGGCACCGGCAACATGGAGCTGGTGCTGGACCGCAAGCTCTCCGACCGCCGCCTCTATCCCGCCATCGACATCCCCAAGAGCGGCACGCGCAAGGAGGAAAAACTCTTCGACGTGAAGCATCTCGACGCCATCCGCAAGCTGCGCCGCATGATGGTGGACCTGAACCC
>CAMBZO010000273.1 GCA_945872195.1 Akkermansia muciniphila
CGTCTTGTTCAAGCGCGCCGCCAAAGTTGCTGTCATCCTCGCCGTGGCCCTCTCCGTGGGGTTGCACTGGGTGCTGCTCCAATCGGTCGCGTGGACCGGCATGTTCGTCAGCTTCGCGCAGGAGACCACGTTGAGCGACGCGTTCGCGAAGACCTTCGATGGGAAAAATCCCTGCCGCATCTGCAAACTGGTCCGCGAAGGCCAGCAATCGGAGCAGGCCCGCGAGTCCGTCCTGCCGCTGGTCAAGATCGAGTCTTCCCCCTGCGCCACTGCCTTTGTGCTGCTGCCCCCGGCTCCCCTCTCTCCCCTGCCTGCCAGTGACGAAGCCGCCTCCCCGCGAGCCCAGTCACCTCCCCTCCCGCCGCCCCGAGCGGCCTAGTCTTCTCCCCCCTGCCCGCGTGAAACGGGGCTGTGGCCTGCCTCTGGCACGGCCGTAGCCTTTCTCCCCGCGGACCTTCGCCCAGCCTTCGTGCTGGGATGTTTGGAAGCAATTGGGCGGAGAGGCGAAATCCCGAGGCGCTGGCGCTTTCTTGTTCTTTCAGCCCGCCTCTGGAATTTCAACCGCCTCTCTGCCCTCCCTTAGAAACCCGCTGCCGACTGTGCCCGGTGTGCGAAGTGAAAATGCAGAAGCAGGAAATCAATTTACCGTGAACGCAGATTACAGCCCGACCGATCCCGTCCGTTTGTCCCCGTCGTATTCCCGCCGAAGCTCGTCCGCTGGCTTTACCCTGATTGAACTGCTCGTCGTCATCGCCATCATCGGCATCCTCGCCGGCATGCTCCTGCCCGCACTGGCCAAGGCGAAGGAAAAGACCAAGGGCATCCGCTGCCTGAGCAACACCCGCCAGATCTCCATGGCCAGCACGCTTTACTCCGATGACTTCAGCCGCCACGTCACCTTCAGCGGCGGCGTGGACCGCAAGACCTTGCTCTACCCGTATCTTCAGCAAGGCACCAACAACGCCGACACCACGGGTGGCCAGGTGTGGAGCTGCCCCAGCAACCGCCAGCAAACCAACGCCGCCGGCTACGGCTTCAACACGCTGATGAACAACGTGTATGTCTCCATCATCCGCAACCCGACCGACACCGTGGACATCGGCGACGCCGGCCTCAACGCGCCCGGCACCTACATCCTCTCCACGCACCTGATGCCGCCCTCCACCGTGCAAAACGCCACGTTGGGCCGGCCCAACCCGCGGCATCAGGACGGCAAGTCAGTGAACATCGGCTTCATGGACGGCCACTCCTCCGCCACACCAGTCACAGCGCCCTTCTACCCGGGCCTGGCGGGCGTCTGGCTCGGCAACGGCATCACCGACCCCGGTGACCCGAACTACAAGGACCAGATGTGGGACACCTATTGAATGCCATCGAATGCGCCCCCCCGAACTGCATCCAATGCCTGCCTGACAATTCCCCCGACGCAACCGCGGCGCATGAGCACCGCAGCCACACCGGGCAAAACAAACACAACACGCAGCATCAGCCATACACCATGAAAGAATCCACCCAGACCGCCCTCCGCGCCGCCGCCGTCCTCGGCGTTGCCTTCGGCTTGTGCGTCACCGGCCTCATCGCCGCTGACGCCAAGAGCAACCCCATCAAGGAAGCCATGGGCAAATACCACAAGGCTCCGAAAGGCACCGACCCCGTCTGCAAGAAGGCCGGCGATGGCTTGGCCACAAAGGAAGAAATCAAGGGCATGCTCGCCGCCTACACCGCCATGGCCGCCGCCAAGCCCCCGCAGGGCGACGAAGCCAAGTGGAAGAAACTCTGCGCCGACCTCGTGAGCGCGACCGCCGCGCTCGACAAGGGTGAAGCCGGAGCCGCCGACAAGTTCAAGGCCGCCGTGAACTGCAAGGCCTGCCACACCGACTTCAAGCCCGCCGCCAAGAAGTAAGATTCTTAACCTCACCCGCGCCCGTGGAGCCATCGGCTCTGCGGGCGCGGTTCCGTCTCCGGAGTCCCGGCTTCAGTTGGCCCGCCAACCGCCAATTGAAGCCATGACTCACCCCGCTCGCTGGTTCCCGCTGGCTCTCCGTTCCACGTTTCTCGCCGCCGTGCTCGGCATGGTCGCGTGCGACCGCAAGCCGCCCAGCGCGACAACCCAGCCGGCACCCGCAGAGCCCACCGCCGCCGTGACCGCAACCAACGCCCCCGATCCGCATGCCGGCCACGGCAAAGGGAAGGGCAAACGCGAAGTCACCCGCTGGGGCGTGGACAGCCTCGATGTGGCGGTGGATGGCAGCACGATTCATCTGCTCCTCGCCGACTACGCCACCAACTCCAAGACGCCCGCGCTCCTGCATCTGCGCTCCACCGACGCCGGAGCCAGTTGGTCCAAGCCCGCCCGCGTGGACACCGGCGCGACCTCGCCGCTCGCCCCGCATCGCGGCATGGACGCGCAACTCGCTGTCAGCGGCTCGAAGCTAGTCGCGATTTGGAACACCGCCGGCACCGGCTTCGGCGGCCGCGGCCCGATGGCCACCGCGCTCTCCACCGACGGCGGTGCGACCTGGCAGCCAGGCCCCAACCCCGCCGATGACGGCCTGCCCTCCGACCACAGCTTTGTGGACTGCGCGGCGGACGCGAGCGGCGCTTTCCACCTCGTCTGGCTCGACAGCCGCGGCGGGCCGAAGGGCCTGCGTTACGCGAGCTCCAAGGACGGCGGCAAGACGTGGAGCAAGAACGCCACACTCAAGCCCGAGACCTGCGAGTGCTGCTGGAACACCCTCGCCGTCGGCGCGGACGGCGCCGTCCACGCGCTCTTCCGTGACAAGAACCCGCGCGACATGGCGGTGATTTGCTCGACCGACCACGGCGCTCACTGGAGCGATCCCGCCAAGGTCGGCCGCTTCAACTGGGACTTCGCCGGCTGTCCGCACGTGGGCGGCGGGTTGATTGTGCGCGGCACCTCGTTGCACGCGCTGGTGTGGACCGGCGCGGCCGGCGTGAGCGGCGCGTATCACCTCTCTTCCAGTGACCAAGGCCAGTCGTGGTCCGCCCCGCAGCGACTCGGCGACGCCGATGCCCGGCGCGGCGACCTCGCCAGCACCGGCGGGGAAAGTCTCGCCGCTGTTTGGGATCGCGTGGGTGACGGTGAAAGCGCGGTGTTCGCGTCCGCTTCCTCCAACGGTGGCAAGACCTGGAGCGAGGCAAAACAACTCTCCGCCAATGGCCTCAACGCCGCCTACCCGCGCATCGTCGCAGTGGCCGGCAGCTACCGCGTCCTCTGGACCGAGTCCACCCCGGGCCAGCCCAGCGTGTGGAAGTCCGCCGCGCTCCCGTAGCGGCGAGCGCTGGAGAGTCGCCGACTGCGGCCTCCGGAACTAATTCAGTCCGCTCGCAGACTTTGCGCGCTGCAAGACCTTCGTCGCCACGGCGCGGGCTTTCTCGGCTCCGTCGCGGAGGAGTTGGCGGACGGAGTCTGGGTTCGCGGCGAGCTCGGCGCGCCGGGTGCGGGCGGCGGCGAAGTGCTGCCAGTAGTGCTCGAAAAGGGCTTTCTTCAAATCCCCATAGCCCAGGCCGCCGGCGCGCAGGCGGTGCTCGAAGTCGCTCGCCACGTCGGCGGGGGCGACGAGCTTGAGGAGCTGCACGGCGAGGTTTTTGTCCGCGTCGGGCTTCGGCTCAGCGGGCGTGCGCGAGTCCATGACGATGCCCATGATCTTCTTCCGCGTGGCTTTCTCCTCGCCGAAGATCTCGATGGTGTTGCCGTAGCTCTTGCTCATCTTCTGTCCGTCCAGACCCGGCACGGCGGCGCCTTCCTCGCGGATGCGCGGCTCGGGGATGACGAAGGTCTGGCCGTATTGCTGGTTGAACTTCCCCGCGATGTCGCGCGTGACTTCGAGGTGCTGCTTCTGGTCCTTGCCCACGGGCACAACATTCGAGTCGAAGAGCAAAATGTCCGCGGCCATGAGCACCGGATAGGCGAAGAGGCCGTGGTTCACGGAGCCGATTTCGCCATCGCCGAGCTTGGCGACCTTGTCCTTAAAACTGTGGCAGCGTTCGAGCAATCCCATCGGCGTGACGGTGGAGAGGAGCCAGGCGAGCTCGGCAACTTCCGGCACGTCGGACTGCACCCAGAAGACGCAGCGCGCGGGGTCCAGGCCGCAGGCAAGGAAGTCCAGCGCCACGTCGAGCGTGTATTGGCGGCGGAGCTGCGGGTCCGTGAGGGAGGTCATCGAGTGGTAATTCGCGATGAAGTAGAACGCCTCGCCCTGCGTTTGCAGCTCGATGGCTGGGCGCATGGCTCCGAAGTAGTTGCCGAGGTGCAACGCGCCCGAAGGCTGGATGCCGGTCAA
>CAMBZO010000274.1 GCA_945872195.1 Akkermansia muciniphila
TCGATGAACTTCGCGATGCCCCGCTTCTCGTCCGAGCCGAGGTGGTAGTGGATGTGCCAGCCGAGGTAATCGCGGCGGAAGTTGAGGTCGTAGTCGGAGCGCGAGCTGATGGTGTAGTCCAGCGTGTCGAGGCCGAAGTCCCGGGCCCCACGGAGCTGACGGCGGAGCCGCTCGTTGTCCGCGCGGCGGCGCAAGGCCCAGATCGCGAAGACGAACGGCAACTGCGTCAGCTCGAACCACGCCGTGCCCAAGTCCCAAATCTCGTGCGCGTGCGGCGCGCGGCGGAACTCGATGGCGGGGTTTCCGATGAGCAGCACGGCGTCGTGCTGGCCGGCCTCGGCGTAGCTGGGCAGCGGCTTGAACTCTGGCTTCAGTCCGCGCTCGGCGAGCAGGACTCGCAGCAGGTTCACGCTCGTGAGCGAGGCGGTGTCGCAGAAGACCTCGCGCACTTGCTCCAGCGGCACGCGGTGCGCGAGGAACACGCTGAACACCTCGCCCAGCGACGCGACCGCGATGCCGTCGAGCACGTCGTAACCGTCGTGAAAAAGCACTTCCGTGATGCTGACCAACGCGGCGTCGAGGTCGCCGCGCCGGAGCTTCTCGGCGAGCTGCGCGGGGGGGATGAACTCAATCTGACTCTCCAAGCCGCGCGTGAGCGGCACGGCGTTGAGATACGGCACGGAGCCGACGCGGAAAGGCGCGAGGGAGTTTTCGAGTTCGCTCTCGCGCTGCACATTTGCGCTGCGCTGCTCGCGCTCGACGCGGTGGGCGAGGTCCTCCGCCGACTCGATGGGGGCGAGGCGGAGTTCGGGGAGCGGGTCAGATGAGCTCATGCCGTTGCCAAATTAACCTTCAAAACCTTCGACTTCGCACGGCTCGCAGACACTTCACCGTCCGGCGCTTGAATCGGCCACTCCTTCACCGCCTCATAAAACGTATTCCGCTGCACCGGCACACGGCCCGCCTCGCGGATGGCCTTCACCATCTCCGCCTCGGTCTGGAGCTGCGGGGACTTCGCGCCGGCCATGTGGAAGATGTGCTCCTCGAGGATGGTGCCGTGCAGGTCGTCCGCGCCGTAGCTCAGGGCCACCTGCGCGAGCTTGAGGCCCATGCCGACCCAGTAGGCGGTGACGTGGTCGAAGTTGTCGAGGTAGAGCCGGCTCACGGCGATGGTGCGGAGCTGGTCGAAACCCGTCGGCGGCGTGCTCACGGGGATGCCGTTATTCTCCGGCTGATAGGGCAGCGGGACGAAGCCGGTGAAGCCACGCGTCTCGTCCTGCAACGCCCGCAGCAGGCTCAGGTGATGCACGCGATCCGCCAGCGTCTCGACGTGGCCGAAGAGCATCGTGCAGGTGCTGCGCCCGCCCAGCCGGTGCCAGATGCGATGCACGTCGAGGTATTCCTCCGCGCTCTCCTTGCCGCGCGCGATTTGCGTGCGGACTTCCTTGCGAAAGATTTCCGCGCCGCCGCCGGTGAGGGATTCGAGCCCGGCGGCCTTGAGTTCAACCAGCGTTTGCTCGACGGACCGTTTCCCCAGCCACGCGAGATGCAGGATTTCAATCGCCGTGAAGCACTTGAGCTGCAGGCGCGGGTCGAGGGCTTTCAACGCCTGGAGGAAGTCCACGTAGTAGCTGAACGGTAGCGAGGGATGCAGCCCGCCGACGATGTGCAGTTCCGTGATGCCCAGCGCGAGCGCCTCGCGCGCCTTCTGCACCATCTGTTCGATGGACAGCTCGAAGCCGTCCGCATCCCGCTTCTTCCGCGCGAAGGAGCAGAACTGGCAGGAGAGGATGCAGTAGTTCGAGTAGTTGATGTAGCGGTTGAGGATGTAGCTGGCGCGGTTGCCCACCTTGCGCTGCCGCGCGAAGTCCGCGATGGCCCCAACGGCGTTGATGTCCTTGCTCTCGAGAAGGCGCAGGGCATCCGCATCGGAAAGGCGCTCGCCGGCGACGACCTTGTCGTAGAGGTCGCGCAACGTGCTGTGCTGAATGGCGAAGCTCATGCACGGGGACAATGACCGGAAAGAGAGTCGCTGGCAAAACGAGAGTGCGACCCTTTACTGACGAACGGGCGTAGAAGGACCGGCTGGGCGGCGACTTCGGGGGACGGATTCGAGGAAACTCCGGGTGGCACCCGCGTCTCGCGGGTTGTTTCCGGCGCCTCGCCGGGAACTCGGGTGGGCGGAGTCGTGGGTGGAGCGGACACGCGCTGGCGTTCGTGCCCGCGAAGATCCGCGCCGCCTGCTGACTCCCTCTCCCTTCCTCGGAGGAGGGGAGAGGGTTGGGGTGAGGGGTTGCGTGCGTCGGCGCAGGCGGCCCCACCCCTCATCCGGCCTGCGGCCACCTTCTCCCCTCCTCCGAGGAAGGGAGAAGGCGCGCGACGCGGCCTTCGTGTGGGCTTCCTTCAGCTTGGCGGGGACTTCGGGGGACGGATTCCGAGGAGGCTCCGGGTGGCACCCGCGTCTCGCGGGTTGTTTCCGGCGTCTCGCCGGGAACTCGGGTGGGCGGAGTCGTGGGTGAAGCGGACACGCGCTGGCGTTCGTGCGCCCGAGGGTTCGGCGGGACGCCGAACCCGACCCGCGGGACGCGGGTGCCACCCAACCCGACCCAAGGCAGCGCAGCGGCTGCGACTCACTCCGGCAGCTTCAACGCCACGGTGTGACCCTGTCCCACGGCAATCGCCACCACCCCACTCAAGCCTGCGGGCACTGTGGTTTGGCCCAAGCTGTCGCTTCCCCACGCGACGACGGTGCCGTCCTGTTTCAACGCCACGGTGTGAGACTCTCCCGCGGCAATCGCCACCACACCACTCAAGCCTGCGGGCACTGTGGTTTGGCCAGCGAGGCTGTATCCCCACGCGACGACGGTGCCGTCCAGCTTCAACGCCACGGTGTGATACGATCCCGCGGCAATCGCCACCACACCACTCAAGCCTGCGGGCACTGTGGTTTGGCCTTTGTCGTTGCCTCCCCACGCGACGACGGTGCCGTCCTGTTTCAACGCCACGGTGTGATAATCTCCCGCGGCAAGCGCCACCACGCCACTCAAGTCTGCGGGCACGGTGGTTCGGCCATTGCCGTTGCCTCCCCACGCGACGACGGTGCCGTCCTGGTTCAACGCCACGGTGTGACCATATCCCGCGGCAATCGCCACCACCCCA
This sequence comes from Akkermansia muciniphila, assembly GCA_945872195.1. Taxonomy (GTDB): domain Bacteria; phylum Verrucomicrobiota; class Verrucomicrobiia; order Limisphaerales; family SXTU01; genus SXTU01. The sequence continues at coordinate 3,160 of CAMBZO010000274.1, forward strand.
CTCAAGCCTGCGGGCACTGTGGTTTGGGCATAGTAGTTGTATCCCCAAGCGACGACGGTGCCGTCCTGTTTCAACGCCACGATGTGATACGATCCCGCGGCAATCGCCACCACACCACTCAAGCCTGCGGGCACTCTGGTTTGGCCACTGCCGTTGTATCCCCACGCGACGACGGTGCCGCCCTGTTTCAACGCCACGGTGTGATCCCATCCCGCGGCAATCGCCACCACCCCACTCAAGCCTGCGGGCACTCTGGTTTGGCCATGGCCGTTGTTTCCCCACGCGACGACGGTGCCGCCTTGGGTGAGGGTGCGTTTCACGGTCTCCGCTTTCATTCCCGCCCGCTGCATCGCCTTGCCGGTCCATTCGAGACGTTTCTCGGTGGCCTCGGGAGCCTGCTTCTCGGCGAGCGCTTTGGCTTCGGCAGCGCGTCTCATTTCCGGGAGGAGGATCCCGAAATAAAACGCACCCGCCAGGATGAGCACGCCGACTGCAGCGAGCTGGAGGTTTCGCCGCCGCTTTTTCGCACCGGCGGCGGCCATGACTTCCAGTGCCGCTTCGGCTTGGGCCAGCGCAGCCCGCGCTGTCTCCAATGGCGGCCGGCACTTTTTTTCCGCTTCGGAACCAGGCTGTGCGGTGACCTTGGCCCAGTGGGCGGCAAAGTCACGGTGCAAGATGGCCAACGCCCCATTCGCTTTTGCCCGGCCTTCGTCTCGCTGGCTTGTGGTCGCAAGTTCCTGAAATCTTTTCAGCACCGAGCGGCAACTGGTGGGCAATCCTTCAGCGAAGGAAACTGCTGCATGAACCGTCGCGCACAACGCCGCGAGGTCGGTCTGGGTTTTGGCGTAATCCAAGTCGCTGAAGCCGCGGAAGGCTTGCTCATGCAGGCCGTCGGCCTTGAGTCGTTGCGCTGCAGTGAGGTGGTTGTCGAGGGCCACCTGAGCCGCTGTTTGCTGCAGCGTCTCGCTGTGCCGGGCGTGGACCGCGGCGAGTTCCGCCAACCGGACGCGCACACACTGGAAGTGGGCTTGGATTTCCGCGTGCAGTTTGCCATCGCCCAGCGCAAGGCGACGCAAGGCGCGACGGGCACTGGCGGCTTTCGGCAAGTCCAAACTCAGCCCTTG
>CAMBZO010000275.1 GCA_945872195.1 Akkermansia muciniphila
ATCGCGGAAATGATTTGCTCCTCGGTCACGGTGACGATGCCGCGCACGTGTTCGCGGATGATGTCGAAGGTGCGCTCGCTCAACGACGCGCGCAGGCCGTCGGCAATGGTCGTGGTATCCGTGTTGGGCAGCAGTTTGCCTTCACGCAAGGAACGAAAGGCGTCGTCCGCCCGCGCGGGTTCGGCGCCCCAAACTTCAATGCCTGGCGCGAGTGCGTGCGTGGCGAGACAGAGGCCGCTCAGGAGCCCGCCGCCGCTGACCGGCGCGACGAGCGCGTCAAGCTGCGGCGCTTGCTCCAGCAGTTCGAGCGCGATGGTGGCCTGGCCCGCGATGACCTCCGGGTTGTCGTAAGGGTGGATGAACGTCGCGCCTGTCTCGCGCTGGATGCGGTCGGCCTCGGCCTGACGTGCGGCGAGCGTGGGTTCGCAGAGTGTGAGTTGGCCGCCGTAGGCCGCGATGGCGCGCTGTTTGATGAGCGGGGCGTTGCGCGGGACGACAATGTAGGCCGGGATGCCACGCAAGCGCGCCGCGAGCGCGAGGCAGGTGGCGTGATTGCCGGAGGAGTGGGTGACGACGCCGTGGCGGGCTTGCTCGTCGGTAAGCTGCCGCACGGCGTTGAGCGCGCCGCGAAACTTGTAAGCGCCGCCCTTCTGGAAGTTCTCGCACTTGAAGAACAGCGTCGCGCCCGCCATCGCGTCGAGGCTGATGCTGGTCAGGACGGGCGTGCGATGCGCCGTGCCGGCAAGGCGGGCGACGGCGGCGTGGATGGCAGCAGGTGTCGGAACCACAACGGTGAGAAGTGTAGAAAGCAGCGCGGGCGGAGCGCAACTGCGGCGTTCCAAAATCAGCGTCCCTTCGGAACGGCGGCTGCTGCGGCGTCCAGTCGGACGATATCCAGCCGGATGACTTCCAGCAGGTCGAGCCGCTCCAGCACTTCCTTGGTGGCGAGCTTGGCATCGGCGCTCCGGGAGTTGGACTTCGAGGAATACTCTGTCCGCCGCTTCAGGTAGGTGAACAGCGTTTGGCGGTGGTCGCTGATGAGGCGGGCCAGTTCGACGGGCGCGGTGAATTGGAGGAGATGGAGTTGCTGGGTAGCTTGCGCGACTGCGAGCTCGTGCTGGGTAAATTCCGTGTTCGCGATGATCTCACGGAGCGGGAGCACCTTGCGGCTCGGCACCGCATTCGTGCCGAGACGGACTGCGATGGCGGGGCCGAGGATTTCCTCAAGCTGGCGCAGCCCGTGGTCCACCGAGAAGCGCATGAGGCGATCGCGCCCCGTGAAGTTCATCCACGCGACGGCCCACCACTTCTCGGCGTCGAGCATGGTCTGGAAATGTGGCGCGAAGCCGTGCAGCAGGGCGAGTTGGCTGTTCAGGTAGGAGGGCAGCTGGCGGAGGAACTCATGCAGGCACGCGCGCCCCTCCGGCAGGTAGAGCAGCTCCGCGACCAGTAATTGCGAGGTGCGGCGGAAGACTTCGCGCTCGGGCTCGCCGAGTTTGTCGGAAGAAATCAGACACAGGTCCGCCAGTGAAATCAGCTCGCGCCCGCGCAGATGGCGGCGCGCCTCGGTGAACGCGTCGGGATGCGCGGCCTGCACGATGGCGGTGAGCGTGCGGATTTCGGGGACAAGAGAATCCCCGTGCAACGCGAGCAGATGGGTGGCGAGTCCTTCCTCCAGCCACAGCGGAATCTCGGCGGGTCGTTGCGTCGGGTTGCCACGGTTGGCGATTTCGAGCAGCAGCGCGCGTGTGAGCGCCTGCATGAGCCGCGTGCGCTCCAGTTGCCCTGGCACCACGAGCACGAAGCGCCAGCCGCTGGGATTCCATTGTGACTCGATCAGGATCGGCTCGGTCGGGCGACGCTCGCCGCGCACGTTAATTTGGATGCGTCCGGTCCAAGCATCGGGCAGGCCCAACTCGTGCAGCAACTCCGTCTTCACCCGCTCGCACGTCAGCACGAGAAGGGTCGGGTCCATCTGAAGGTGGTTCGTCTCGATGAGCGAGAGCGACGGGGGGCCGAGCGCCGAGCCGGGCAGCGCTCCGAAGACGATGAATTGATCCGTGCGGCTGCGCAGTTGCAGGATGCCCTGCGCGGGAACGAGCGGTTGCGCGGAGGCAAAGTCGCCGAGCCAACCGGCGGCCAGTCCGCATGCGAAGGCTGCCTTCAGCAGCCCTCGCAGTGAATTGGCAGGGCTAAGGGGCATCGCTCAGGTCGCGGCCGCCTTGGCCGTGGCAGGCTTGGTTTCCGTCTTGGCGGGAGCAGCGGCGGGAGTCGCCTTGCTGTCGGAGCCACCCTTGCTGTCGGCGCCGGAGCTCGCGGCGGGAGCCGTGTCTTTCTTCGCGCCCGACTTGTAGTTCTCGCTGCGGTAGTCGGTGATGTAGAAGCCGCTGCCCTTGAAGATCAGCCCCGCGCCCGTGCCCATGAGTCGGCGGATCTTGCCCTTGCCCCAGCGCTTCTGGCCGCAGGACTCCTTCAGGCAGGTGGTCAAAGCAGAGTCCTTCATGGACTGGAACTTCTCGAACTGGTGACCGCACTTGTCGCAAACGTAGTCGTAAGTAGGCATAGGGTTCAGAACTGAAAACGAGGCGTGGATAATGGCACTCAACAGCGAAGCGTCAAGGCATGGTCAGCCCCTCAGCCGATGAAAGCCACGTCCACGAGGGGTTGATCCCGACCTTCGAGGCAAGACTGGGCGAAACTAAAACCTCACCCTTTCCTTCCGTCTCGCCCTCCGGCACTCTCGGTTCATGCCGTTTGAAAAACTAGGTTTGTCTCCGGGTGTGGTGGAAGGCGTGAAGGCGATGGGCTACAAAGAGCCGACGCCCATCCAGCTCCGCGCCATCCCGCTCGTGCTCGAAGGCCGCGACCTCATCGGCAGCGCGCAGACGGGCACCGGCAAGACCGCCGCCTTCGCCCTGCCCATCCTCACGCGCCTGCAGAGCCACAAGCGCGCCACCCGCGCCATCGTCCTGGAGCCGACGCGCGAGCTGGCCTCGCAGGTCGAGACCGCGTTCCGCGACCACGCCAGGTTCACCGACCTGACCGTCGCCGTCATCTACGGCGGCGTCGGTTATCAGAAGCAACTCGACGCGCTCAAGACCGGCGTGGATGTCATCGTCGCCACGCCCGGACGGCTCCTCGACCACATGGAGCAAGGCAACTGCAACCTCGGCCAGATTGAGCACCTCGTGCTCGACGAAGCCGACCGGATGCTGGACATGGGCTTCCTCCCCGACGTGAAGCGCATCCTCCAGAAGTGCCCCGACGAGCGCCAGACCATGCTCTTCTCCGCCACGATCCCGCCGGCGATTGAGACGCTCATCCAGTGGGCAATGCGGAACCCTGAGACGATTGAGATCGGTGCGCGCCGTTCCCCCGCCGAGACCGTCAAGCACGTCCTCTACCAGGTCAGCGACACGCAAAAGACCGACCTGTTGCTGGAGCTCCTCAAGCGCGTCAACTACGACTCCGTCATCATCTTCTGCCGCACCAAGCACGGGGCCGACCGCGTCGCCCACACGCTCAAGGCCGCCAATCACGCCGTCGCCGTCCTCCACTCCAACCGCACGCAAGCCGAACGCGAGCAGGCGCTCGAAGGCTTCCGCAAGGGCAAATACGAAGTGCTCGTCGCCACGGACATCGCGGCGCGCGGGCTGGACATCGCCAAGGTCAGCCACGTCATCAACTACGACGTGCCCCAGCACCCGGAGGATTACGTCCACCGCATCGGCCGCACCGGCCGCGCGGAGAACAGCGGCGACGCCTTCACCATCATGATCGCCGAGGACGCGATGCACGTCTTCTCCATCGAGCGCTACATCGGTAAGACGATTCCCCGCGAGAAACTCGAGGGCTTCAACTACCGCTACACCGCGCTCTTCGAGGCGGACAAGCCCGGCGCGGCCAAACCCCACGAGCGCAAGGTGCAGATGGCGCGCATCGGTGGCGGCTACTTCTTCGGCGCGCGCAAGAAGCGGCGCTAGCCGGACACGGAAGAAGTGAGTTGAAGCGGCCCCGTTTCTTTCATCGTGCCCAGATGAAAGCCCGGGGTTCCCCGCTTTTTTCGGTGGAATAGATGCCTCACAGCCCCCGCGCCGGAGGCGCGCATGAGAGTAGCCGGTGGGAAGCTCCGTCGGCGGAGCGCACCCACCGGGGCTGGCCTGAGCGCCCGGCGCCCCAGCGGGGCGCGGCCATGTCCGGCTGACTGACCGGTGGGTGCGCCTCTCCCTGCGGTCGAGCCTTCCCACCGGCTACCCTCACTGGCCCC
>CAMBZO010000276.1 GCA_945872195.1 Akkermansia muciniphila
GGCGTGAGCAGCTTGCGCCACTCGGCCTCGGTCTTTGTGACGGGGTTCGTGTCGGAGGAGGCGGGTTGGCTGGGAGGGGTCATGGCGGTGGGCGGCAATTCCTTCGGCGCGCAGCCGACGAGCGCGGCCAGCGTGAGGCCGAGCGCGAGACGGGAGCGAATGCGTTTCATGCGGGGACGATACGGAACGCAGTTAATTTGGCAAGCGACCGCCTTGCGCTTGGAGCTCAGAGGCCCACCTCCACAGTTGGTCTTCCCGGCCTGCTTTGATGCAGACGCAGGTGTCCGCGCTCCGAAACCCGCCGCTCGCCCCGCGCGTCTCTCCCGCCGTATGATTCCAACAATGCGTTTGCCAAAAACCTTCCTCCTCATCGTTGCGTCCCTTTGCGTCCTCTGCGGCCAGTCCCCTGCGGCCGACCCGCCCAAGGCCAAAGCCGATGCCGCCAAGAAGACCGCCGCCGTCGCGCAGCCCAAGCCCACGGCCGCCAATGTCCCTTACGGCAAGCACGAGCGGCAGGTGCTGGACTTCTGGAAGGCCGAGTCCGCCACGCCCACGCCCGTGCTCTTCTTCATCCACGGCGGCGGCTGGCAGGCGGGCGACAAGAACCGCACGGGCGGCATTGAGAAGTATCTCGCGGCCGGGATTTCCGTCGTGGCCATCAACTACCGCTACATCGTGCAGGCCACTGCCGACGGCGTGGTGCCGCCGGTGAAAGGCCCGCTCCACGACGCCGCACGCGCGTTGCAGTTCGTCCGCAGCAAGGCCGCCGAGTGGAACCTCGACAAGCAACGCATCGGCGCGAGCGGCGGCTCGGCGGGCGCGTGTTCCAGCCTGTGGCTCGCCTTCCATCCCGACCTGGCCGACCCAAAGAGCACCGACCCCATCGCGCGCGAATCCACGCGCCTCTGGTGCGCCGCCGTCATCGGCGCGCAGACCACGCTGGACCCGGCGCAGATGAAGGAGTGGACGCCCAACAGCAAATACGGCGGCCACGCGTTCGGCTTCAAAGGCGACCCGGAAAAAAAGCTCTCGGCGTTCGATGAGTTCCTCGCCAAGCGCGACACCATCCTGCCGTGGATTGCCGAGTATTCCCCCTACGCCCTCGTCACGGCCGACGACCCACCCATCTACCTCTTCTACTCCGCCCCGCCCGCGCTCGGCCAGGAGCAGAAAGACCCGACGCACACCTCAAACTTCGGCGTGAAGCTCCAAGAGCAATGCAAGAAAGCCGGCGTCGAATGCGAACTCGCCTACCCCGGCGCACCCGGCATGAAGCACCTCACGACGCAGGACTACCTCATCGCGAAACTCAAGTCGGCGGGCAAATGAAGCGCGCCCCAGCCTCACACGTCAGCCCAACTCAAACCATGAAAACAACACACATCCTGCTCCTCGCATGTTGCTGCTGTTTTGCGTCTCTGGCACACGGCGCCGACAAGCCCGCCCTCCGCGCCGGGGCCGCCGCTGTGGACATGACGCCACGCGAGTTCCCGCTGAACATGCCGGGCGGCTTCAGTGCGAACATGGCCACCAACGCGCACGACCCGCTCCACGCCCGCGCGCTCGTCCTCGACGATGGCACGACGAAGCTCGCGATGGTCGTGGTGGACAATCTCGGAGCCTCACCGGAGCTGATTGAGGAAGCGAAGGAACTCGCCGCCCAACGCACCAAGATTCCTCGGGACCGGATGCTCGTCGCCTCCACGCACACGCACAGTGCGCCTTCATCAAATTCCAAGACTGGCCCCGCTCCAGCGGTGGCGTATCGACAGGTCATTCTCAATGGCATCGTGGAATCCATCGTCCGAGCGGACGCGGCGTTACGGCCGGCATGGGTCGGCGCGGCGGCACATCCGCTGCCCGACGAAGTCTTCAACCGTCGGTGGTTCCTCAAGCCCGGCCAGATGCCGCTCAATCCCTACGGCCAGCTCGACACGGTGAAGATGAACCCCGGCACCAGCCCCGACGTGCTCGACCGCCCCGCTGGACCGACGGATCCCGCCGTCACCATCCTCTCTGTGCAGGACGCCCGCCGCCGCCCGCTCGCGCTGTTCGCGAACTACTCGCTGCACTACGTCGGCGGGATGCCGCCCGCGCAGGTGTCTGCCGATTACTTCGGCGAGTTCGCGCGCGTGATGCCATCGCGCTTCCGGGCGGACACGAACTTCGTCGCGATGCTGTCCAACGGCACTTCCGGCGACATCAACAACATCCCCTTCGGCGTGAACCGCCCGCCGCGCGAGCCGTTCGAACAAATCCGCCTCGTCGCCGCGAAAACCGCCGACGCCGCGTGGCACGCAGGCAGGAAGATTGAGCAGCATCAGCCCGCTGCCCGCCTCGGCATGTTGCAGCGCGAGGTCACGTTGAAATACCGCCGGCCCACGGCGGAACAACTCGCCGCCGCTCGCAAGGTCGTCGCCGTGAAAGACCCCGTGGACAAGGAGAAGCTCCCGCGCCTCGCGGAGAATTACGCCCGAAGTATCATTGCCGCCGCCGAGCGGCAGGAGGAAACGCTCACCGTGAAGCTCCAGGTCGTTCGCATCGGCGACCTCGGGGTCTGTGCCATCCCGTTCGAGACGTTTGTTGAAATTGGCCTCGAACTGAAGCAGCGCAGCCCGTTCCCCCTCACAATGGTCATCGGCCTCGCCAACGGCCGCCACGGCTACCTGCCCACGCCCGAACAGCACAAGCTTGGCGGCTACGAAACCTGGCTCGGCACCAACGTCGTGCAGGAGGACACCTCCGTTATCCTCACGAAGCACCTGTTGGAAATGCTGGCTGAATTGCACCGAGCCAATTGAGTCTTTTCCTGACGCCATGAAAATTACCACCCTCTTGTTCGCGTCGCTCGGCCTCCTTGCTTGGGGCTCTGCGCACGCCGCTGACGCGCCCACCATCAAACCCACCGCCGCGAACGTGCCTTTCGGCGACCCGGCCAACCCGCGACTGAAGGTGGACATCTACGCGCCAGCGGGCGCGAAGAATTTGCCGGTGGTCTTCTGGATTCACGGCGGCGGCTGGCAGGCAGGCGACCGGACGGCCATCCAACTCAAGCCGGAGGCGTTTGTGGCCAAGGGCTTCGTCTTCGTCTCCACCGGTTATCGCCTGCTGCCCGAGGTGGACATGGTCACGATCTTCCGCGACATCGCCAAATCCCTCGGCTGGGTGCACGCGAACATCGCCCAGCACGGCGGCGACCCGAAGCGCATCATCGTCGGTGGCCACTCCGCCGGCGCGCAGCTCGCCGCGCTGATTTGCATTGATCACCGTTACCTGAGGGCCGAGGGCGTGCCCTTCTCCGTGCTCAAGGGCTGCTTCCCCGTGGATGGCGACACCTACGATGTGCCCGCGATGATTGAGACCGCCGAGACGCGACTGCGCGTGCACGGCTTCCCGATGCCCAAGCAAGGGCACCGCGTGAAGTTCGGCAACACCCCGGAGCTGCACCGCGATTACTCCGCCGTCACGCACGTGGCCAAGGGCAAGGGCATCCCGCCTTTTCTCATTCTCCATGTGGCCGATCACCCGGATAACACGATGCAAGCCCGGCGGCTCGAAGGCGTGCTGAAGGAAGCCGGCGTTCCCGCCAAGGCCTTCGGCGCGAAGGAGACGAACCACAGTCGCATCAACGAAAATCTCGGTCTGCCGGAAGACCCGTCCACGAAGGCGCTGTTCGAGTTCGTGGCGGCGGCGCTGAAGAACTAGGGTCACCGGCCATGAAGGCATTCTGGGTGTTCGTCCTCGCATCGCTGGGTGTCCTCTGCCAGCCAGCCCCCGCCGCGCCGGCGCGCCCGAACATCGTTATCATCCTCGCCGACGACCTCGGCTACGGCGACGTGCAGTGCTACAATCCGCAGCGCGGCAAAATCCCGACGCCGAACATGGACCGGCTCGCGGCGCAGGGGATGCGCTTCACGGACGCGCACACGAGCAGTGGCGTTTGCTCGCCCACGCGCTACACCTTGCTCACGGGGCGCTATCATTGGCGCACGCGGTTGCAGTCGGGGATTGTCGGCTACTTGGAGCGGCCGCTCATTGCGCCGGACCGGTTGACGCTCGCTGGCCTCGTGAAGCAACACGGCTATCGCACCGCCGCCATCGGCAAGTGGCATCTCGGCTGGGAGTGGGCCATCGCGCCGGAGCAACGCCCGCTCTTCGCGCCCGGTCGCGCGGACGCGCCCACCGTCACAGACGCCCATCGCGCCGCATGGAAGGAAGTTTACGCCAAGCCCATCGCCGGTGGCCCGACCAC
>CAMBZO010000277.1 GCA_945872195.1 Akkermansia muciniphila
GGATGACGGGTTGTTCCGGCCCGAACATCGCGCCGGAGGCGATGCGGAAGAGGAGGGAGTAACCGATTTGGCCGGCAGCGCCGGTGATGGCAACACGAATGGGTGCGTTCATAAGTTAAATAGCAGGGCGGAGTATGGAAACCTGCCGGAGCGGAGGCAAGCGTGCTGTCAGTCAACTGCAGCCGAAGCCGCTCCCAGCTCAGAAGACGTTGCCCACGGCCCAGATGTTGTCCACGTTGTTGGACAAGTTGAGGTAGGTCCACGGGTCCACATGATTGTCCACGAAGAGGGCGTTCGCCCGCTGATTGTGCCGAGGACCGACTTGATGGTTGTTCCCATCCCCTTGGAGATAGCCACCCCATGAAGGTGACCGCCAAGTGGCGAACCAGGTGCGGAACCGGCAATAGGGGATGGGTGGCCCCGCCATCGGCACGCCCGTGTCGCCCATCAGCCAAACCTGGCTCGTGCGGTTCATCTCGGTGATGCGGCGGCTGCCCAGCGGGACTACGGCGGGTCCGACCACTGTCGCCGCATAACGAATAATGCTCCCTTCGATCACACCGAAGCCTAGTTGACCTGCGGGATTGATGTCCTCGTCCCGCACGGATGGGCACTTCCAGACGACGTTGGCTCCATTGGTGGGCGGGAGGTATTTGGCTTGGGTCAGGATGTCGAACCACCAGTTGTTGGCGTTGTTGTTCAGGTATTCGTAGCGATTCAAATCCACATAGCGCCCGTCGTGGTCCTCCGCGTAGATGGTCATCGCGAGGCCAATTTGCCGGAGGTTGTTCACGCACTTGATGCCGTGGGCCTTGGCTTTGGCCTTGGAGAGCGCGGGCAGGAGCATTCCCGCAAGGATCGCGATGATCGCGATGACGACCAGCAGCTCAATGAGTGTGAAGGCATGCCTCGGGCGGCGGAGCGATTGGCGCATCATGTTGCGACTAGAGAACACCAGCTTACGATCGCACGGCAAGTAAACTTAGTCGTGCGTGGGTTCATTCGTCCTCCTTCACGCCAGCAAACTTCGCCGCAGAAGCGCGGCGGTCGGTAACGATGGCACGGAATTGCCACGTCGCGCGCGGTTCGAGCATCTGGCGGTAGTCGGTCGCGGTGCCCACCTTGTTGGTCGCTGCATCGAGTAGGTCGAGCTCCACGCGCACGCCGAAGCGCTGGTGGTCGGAGTCGTTCTTCAACGCGCCGGTGACGTAGACAAGGCGGCTGCCCTTCGCGCCCTTGGGCTGGTCAAGCGCGACCTGCGTGATTTTCAAATCGCCGATGAGCTTGGGGCCTTTGGGCGTGACTGGAGCGGGCGACGCGGGTGCGGGCGAGGCCGTCGAGGACGGTGTCGGCTGTGCGGGTGCCGGCCCTTGCTTCGCGGCGGGCTCGGGAGCGCTCGGAAGGGGCACGGACTTTTCCGCATCCCCCGACGCCGGGCGATTCTTCAGGTGATTGCCCACCACCAGCACCACGGCGAGGACAATGGCGATGTTCAACACCCACAGGCACACACGCAGCAGCGCGCCGCGAGCGGGACGCGCCACACCATCAGCCGTCGCCCGGATGGCGGCTGGGTCAACGCGTTTGACACCTGCGGGTGGGAATTTTGGAGCGGAGGGAGGAGAAGGCTTTTGTGCGGTTGCTGAAGCAGGCGGGGCAGTGGCAACCGGCTTCGCCGGCGCAGCGGGAACCGGAGCGAGTTGCGGAGCGGACGTCGCCCGCGGGAGCAGGACAGCCTTTCCACACTTGCCGCAGGAACTCGCCCCGCCGCCCGCGTAGTCGGGATACTGAACCTCCGCGCCACAATGGGGGCACTTGCACTTGATGTATTTCTTGCCGGCGCTCACGGAGTCATGGTGGAGGCGAGCTTACGGCAGCGTGCAAAGGCGCGGCAAGGCTGGGGCTACTTCAACTCGCGCACCTGCAGATTGCGGAACTCCATGGGCGTGCCCTCGGCCTGTAGCCCGATATGGCCGCGCGCCGGGGCGAGGCCAATGGCCTCCCACGCGAGCTTGCCGTTGCACCAGAGCGTGACCGCCGAGCCTTTCACCAGCACGCGCCATTCGTTCCATTCCCCCGTGGCCTTTTGCAAGGTGGGCGAGGCCTTTGCGCCGGTGAGGGTGCCGGCGAGGAATGCGCCCTCGTAATTCTTGTCCACGCGGATTTGATTGCTGCCCGCGTCGGCCTTGCTGCGGATGTAGAAGCCACCGTTGAACTTGGGCACGAGCGCACGCCACTCGAACTTCATCTCGAAGTCGCCGAACTCGCGTGTGGTGACGAGGTGCGGCCGCATCGCGCCGGTGAGGTAGATGACGCCGTCCTTCACCTTCCAGTTCTCCGGCAAGGGGTCACCAGTCTTTTGCAGCGAGAAGCGCCAGCCGGTGAAGTCGCGGCCGTTGAAGAGCGCCTCGAACCCATCATCCACAGCCGAGGCCGCCAAGACCGAAATGAGCAGCGCTCCAAGCACCAGCGGGCCCCGCAGTAGTTTTGTCATGGGCGTTCGACGGTGCGGCGGTTCACCACTTCAATTCCTGCAGACGCCGCGCGACTTCCTCGGCGTTGGCCCGGCTGTTGAAGCTGCTGATGCGGAAGTAGCCTTCGCCCTTCGAGCCGAAGCCGGAGCCGGGGGTGATGACGACGTTCGCGTCGCCGAGAATCTTGTCGAAGGCCTGCCAACTCGTGACGCCCTTCGGCGTGCGGACCCAGATGTAGGGCGCGTTGACGCCGCCGAAGGCTTTCAAACCAGCCTTCTTCGCGCCGGCGCGGAGGACGGCGGCGTTGCCCATGTAGTGCTCGATGAGCGCGCGGACCTGCGCCTTGCCCTCGGGCGAGTAGAGTGCCTCCGCGCCGCGCTGGGTGATGTAGGAGACGCCGTTGAACTTGGTCGTCATGCGGCGCGACCAGAGCGGGTGCAGGGGCTTAAACTCGCCGTTCTTCGTCTGCGCCAGCAGCGTTTTTGGGACGACGGTGAAGGCGCAGCGGACGCCGGTGAAGCCGCCGTTCTTCGAGCAACTGCGGAACTCGATGGCGCACTCGCGCGCGCCGGGAATCTCGTAGATGGAATGCGGGATGGCGGGGTCGCTGATGTAAGCCTCGTAGGCGGCATCGAAGAGGATGACGGCCTTGTGTTCCAGAGCGTATTTCACCCACGCCTCGAGCTGCGCGCGCGTGGCGACGGCTCCGGTGGGGTTGTTCGGCGAGCAGAGGTAGACGACGTCCACGTGCCGCGTGGGCGGGTCGGGCACGAAGCCGTTGCTGGGGCGGCACGGGAGGTAAACGAGCTTGGCGTAGGCACCGGCTTCATTCGCCTCGCCGGTGTGGCCAGCCATCACGTTTGTGTCCACGTAAACGGGATAGACGGGGTCGCTGATGGCGATTTTGTTTTTGCCGCCGAGGATGTCGAGGATGCTGCCGCAATCGCACTTGGAGCCGTCGCTGACGAAGACTTCGTCGTCCGCCACGTCGAGACCGTGGTCGCGGTAGTCGTTCTGCGCGATGGCGGATCGAAGCCAGTCGTAGCCCTGTTCGGGACCGTAGCCCTTGAAGGTCTCGCGCACGCCCATTTCGTCCACGGCCTTATGCAGCGCGGCGACGACGGCGGGCGGGAGCGGTTCGGTCACGTCGCCGATGCCGCAGCGGATGAGGCGCTTTGCAGCCTCGGGGTTCGCCTCGCAGAAGGCTTTCACGCGGCGGCCGATTTCGGGGAAGAGGTAGCCGGCTTTGAGCTTGAGGTAGTTGTCGTTGAGAAGTGCCATGAGAGGAAAAAGTAATTAGTGACTGGTCATCAGCGGGTGAGCGGTCCGGCCGCGAAAATTCAAGCCGCGACGGTAACGGCAGAGTGCGTTTTCGCAAGTGGCAAAACCGACTTTACAGGGCGAGCGTCAGCAGGCCAGAATCGGCACACTATGCGCAAGACACTGCGGCTCGGCGGATTTTTGGCGGCGACATTGTTGCTCGCCGGTTGCGGGACAACTTCCACGGTCACCCAGCTCTCGCCGCGCACGCAGGCACGAAACCCCGAGGGGCTTTACCCGGTGGAGATTGAGTTCCGCAGCAACATGCAGGCGCTCAAGAAGGAGACGCTCAAGCCTTACCTGCAGGTCGGCGAGAACAGCTATCCCATGCGCCGCACGCCACGGATGGAGAATCGCTGGGAAACGCTTCTTCCGGTGCCGGCGACTAACAGTCTGGTGAACTACAAGGTCAAGGTGGACTTTGAATACAACTC
>CAMBZO010000278.1 GCA_945872195.1 Akkermansia muciniphila
TTCACGATGCAGCCCATGATGGCGATCTTCACGCCCTTGAGATGCTCGGTGCGGGTCTTGATGCGCGCGGTGACGGTCTGGAGGTTGAAGAGGGTGCGCCCACAGCTCGGGCAGGCCACGTAATCGGTCTTGAAGCTGCGGCAGCCGGCGGCTTGGAGGATGTTGTAGGCGAGGCGCAGGCTCATGCCGGCACCGCTCTCGCCGCGAATCAGGATGGCGTCGCCGATGCCGTCGGCGAGGAGGGAGCCGAGGTTCACGGCGGCGCGGAGGAGGGCGATCTTGGGGTCTAGGACGGACGTTTCAAAGCTCAAGCAATCCTTCAGCAGAATCGGGTTGCGGCGGCCCAGCTTGTTGAGCTGCGCAACGAGCAAACGGAACGCGGTGATCGGCGGGAGGTTCACGCCGTCCTTCACGGTCACGAGCTGCGTTTCGCAGTGGATGTCCTCGATGCGGAGGTCTTGCGTCGGGTCGAGTTCGAGGAGGTTCAGGTCTTCGTAGATGCCCTCGGGCTTCACGTCGTCCTTCGGGCGAATTTTCGGCGCGACCTTGTCGAAGGTGGCGCGGGTGACGACAACGCGGACGGTCTGCTCGCCGCCGCACTTGGAAGTGTCGCCGAGCTCAATCTCGGGCGTGGCGCGGCGCTCGAAGTGAAACGGGTCGTAGGGGAAACCGGACGGGAGAGGAGCTTTTGAAGATGTATGATGAGTGAGGAGGGGAATCTGCGCGAGCAGGTCGTTGCAGACTTCGATCTCGCGCGGGCTGTCTTCCGTGAGGCTGACGCGGATGGTGTCGCCCAGGCCGTCGCAGAGCAGCGAGCCGATGCCAATGGCGGACTTGATGCGGCCGTCCTCGCCTTCGCCCGCTTCGGTGACGCCAAGATGCAGCGGGTAATTCCAATCCGGCCCCTCTTGCGCAAGGCGCGCGGTGAGGAGGCGGTAGCACTCAATCATCACCTTCGGGTTGCTCGACTTCATCGAGAACTTGAAGTTGTGGAAATCGTGCTGGCGGCAGATGTGGGCGAACTCCAGCGCGCTCTCCACCATGCCCAGCGGCGTGTCGCCGTAGCGGTTCATGATGCGGTCGGAGAGCGAGCCGTGGTTGGTGCCGATGCGCAGGGCGCGCTTGAGTTCCTTCAGCTTGAGGACGAGCGGGGTGAACTTCTCCTCGATGCGGCCCAACTCGGCCGCGTAGGCGTCGTCGGTGTATTCCTTGACGGCGAACTTCTTCGAGTCGGCGTAGTTGCCGGGGTTGATGCGGACCATCTCGACCCAGTTGGCGGCTTCCATCGCGGCGTCGGGCTTGAAGTGGATGTCGGCGACGATGGGCACCAAGCAGCCGCGCGCGTGCAACTCGGCGACGATGTTTTTCAAGTTCGCCGCGTCCTTCACCGTGGGCGCGGTGATGCGCACAATCTGGCAGCCCACGGCGACGAGTTCGAGGGTCTGCTTGACGGACTCGGCGGTGTCCATCGTGTCGCAGGTGAGCATGGACTGCCGCACCACGGGATGGTTGCCGCCCATGATGACGCCGCCGTGCGCGGGGTCGCCGACGGTGACTTCACGGGAGACGCGGCGGCGGAAGAGGTAGGGGGAATCGCAGTAGCGCATCGGAGGGGAATCCTTCTCCGCATCCTTACTTCACAGGGGCCGGGGCTGATTCCACCTGGCTGTCCTGTTGGAACATGGACTTGAACAGCCCCGAGCGCTTCCACACGTCGTTAAACGAGACGTAGGCCATGAACGTGAGCAACACGACGGCGAAGGCGGTGGTGGCGTATTCTTGCAGCCTCACGTTGACGGGCTTGCCGCGCAGCTTTTCGTAAATGGACATCATGATGTGGCCACCATCCAGCACGGGGATGGGCATGAGGTTGAGGACGGCCAGATTGATATTGAGCAGCACCATGAAGCTCAAGGCGAGGCGGTAGTCGGTCTTCACGTTCGCCGCGAGCATGGCGAGGATGCCGGGTGGGCCGCTGAGGTCTTCGATGCCCACACCAGTCTCTTTCGAGTGGAACAGCGCGTTGAGCGTGCGCCAAGTGCGGTCCCAGACTTCTTGCAGTTGGACCCATGGCAGCGGTCCAGGCTTCTGGACTTCGTAGCGCGTCGGCGTGCTGGCGAATCTGATGCCGATGCGAGCCTTCTTCGTGTCGGCGTCGAGGACGCGAGGCGTAATGGTGAGGACTTGGGATTTACCAGCGCGTTCAACGATGAGTTCGGTCGCCTTGCCGCCTTGCTTGCCGACAAGGTCAATCAACTGCGACTTACCCACGACCGGCACCCCGGCGAAACCAATGATGACGTCGTTGGGCATGACCTTCGCTTCGGCTGCCGGGCTCTCCTTCGAGATGTCGCCGACGACGACCTTTTCCTCGGAGTCGAGGTTGAGCATCTTGAGCTTGAGTGCGTTGTCGGCGTTGGCTGTGAGGTGGTAGGTCTTGCGCTGGCCGGCGCGCTCGATGATGACGGGCAGGACATTCGTGGGCGCAAGAATGGTTGCCTCAAAGGCTTCGGCCCAGGTTTTCACCACTTGCCCGGCGACGGACACGACGCGGTCACCTTGACGGATGCCTAGCTTGTATTCCTCCGAGTCCGGGGCGACATGGCCGATGACAGAGGGATTCACTGGCATCGGCAAACCGACGAAGTAGAGAAAGGTCGCAATGACACAGGCGAACACGAAGTTCATGAACGGCCCGGCGACGGCTACGAGAATCTTCGACCAAGGTGAAACGGGCGGGAGTTGTTCGCCCTTCTGCTCGCCCTCCAGCGCCTCGGAGGTGAGCATCTGCGGCAGCTTCACGTAGCCGCCGGCGGGAATCCAGCGGATGGAGTATTCGATGCCGTCCTTGGTCCAGCCCCAGATTTTCGGCCCGAACCCGATGGCGAAGGCCTCGACCTTCAGCCCGCGCTTGAGCGCCACCCAGTAATGCCCCCACTCATGGATGGCGATGGCCGCCCCGAAGAGCAGCAGGACGGCGAAGACGACGTAAATCCACTCGAAGACTTGTGCCATGTGTAAGTGCCAGTTGTCTGGCGAGGGCGCACCGTATCGGAAGCCCACCAGACTGGCAATTGGACAAACGGATGGAGCAGAAGTTCAAGGACCGATGGGAGCGCGGACGTGGGCGTCCGCCTTCCACTACTCCGCGGCTGGGTCGTAATTCAGCCACGGCCCCAGCCAGCGTTCCACTTCGGTGAGGGGCATCGGCTTGCGCTGCGCGAGGTCCGCGATCTGGTCGCGGCCGAGTTTGCCGACGGCAAAGTATTTCGAGTCGGGGTGGCCGAAGTAGAATCCGCTCACGCTCGCGCTGGGCCACATGGCGAAACTTTCGGTGAGCGTGATGCCCGCGTTATTCTCCACATCGAGCAACTCCCAGAGAATGCCTTTCTCCGGATGATCGGGGCAGGCGGGATAGCCCGGCGCAGGACGGATGCCGCGATAGGATTCCTCAATGAGCTGCTGCGTCGTGAGATTCTCGTTTCTGCCAAAGCCCCACTCGTCGCGCGTGCGCTTGTGCATGGACTCGGCAAACGCTTCGGCGAGTCGGTCGGCGATGGCCTCGACCATGATGGCGTTGTAGTCGTCGTTGGCTTTTTTGTAGGCGTCCGCGAGTGCTTTGGTTTCTTCGCCCGACGTGACGGCGAAGCCGCCGAGATAATCCGGTTGGCCCTTCGGCGCGATGAAGTCGGCGAGACACCAGTTTGGTGAACCGTCGCCTTTCTCAATTTGCTGACGAAGAAAATGGACCGTGGTGCGAACGGTCTGGCGCGATTCGTCGGTGTAAATCTCCACGTCGTCGCCGACGCGGTTCGCGGGGAAGAGTCCGTAAACACAGCGCGGCGTGAGCAGCTTCTCGCGGATGACTTTGGCCAGCATCTCCTGCGCGTCGACGAAGAGCTTGCGCGCCTCCTCGCCGTGCTTCTCGTGATTGAAGATGGCCGGATAGACGCCGCGCAATTCCCACGTGTGGAAGAACGGTGTCCAGTCAATGAACTGGGCGAGGTCTTCGAGGCGGACAGGAGTTGAAGGGTTGAGGCGTTGAAGGCTTGAAGAGGAAGCTGTCGTGCCCTCTTCAACCACCGATGTCAGCACACGCGTGCCGGTGAACTCCGGCTTCGGCAAGTCATCGAACTTAAGCTTCGGCGCGTTGGCTCGCGCAGCGGCGAGGGAAACGAGCTTCGTCTGATGTCCGGCGTATTGTGTGCGGATCTTTTCG
>CAMBZO010000279.1 GCA_945872195.1 Akkermansia muciniphila
AACTCCTCCGCGTCGGTGCAATCCGAGACGAGCCCGCGCCACTGCAGTTCTTCGTAGATGTTCATCAGCGCGGCAGTTATCGCGGCAGGGGGAAGGCGGCTCAAGGGGAAACCGTGGCCGGGAATCCAGCCACCTGTGAAACCCCGCACCGCGAATCACGTCTGTGCAAGCACTCGATTGGGCACTACTTTTTCACCGTGAACTCCGCGACCCGCCGCCAATGGTCTTCCCTCGCTGCCCTCTGGCTGGCGGTGGCCGACTCATTGCCCGCCGCGCCCGTCACCTTCCAGACCGATGTGGCGGCGGTCATCTCCAAGGCTGGCTGCAACCTCGGCACCTGCCATGGCAACGCCACAGGCAAGGGCGGTTTCAAGCTGTCCCTGCGCGGTGGCGACCTCGACTACGACCACGCGGCGCTGGTGCGGGACCAATTCGGTCGGCGGGTGAACGTGCTGTCGCCGGATGACAGCCTCTTGCTGCAAAAGGCCACGCAAGCCGTCGCGCACGAGGGTGGCAAGCGCTTCGACAAGGAGTCGTGGGAATACCGCACCTTGCGCGAATGGATTGCCGCTGGCGCGCAACGTAAGTCGCCCGGCGCACCGACGCTGGTGAAGCTGGAAGTCACGCCCCGCGAGCAGTTCCTCATTGAGCCAGCCAGCGCGGTCGCGGTGAAGGTCACGGCGAAGTTCTCCGACGGCTCGGCCCGTAACGTGACGGACATCGCCTGCTACGAAGTCGTGAACGTGGCCGTGGCCGATGTCTCGGCCACCGGCCGCGTGACGCGCAAGGAGTCCGGGGAGACGGCGGTGCTCGTGCGCTTTCTACATTTGCAGGAGCCGGTGCGGCTGGCCTTCGTGCCCGCGCGGCCCGGCTTCAAGTGGGCCGGGACGCAACCGCAGAACTTCGTGGACGAGCACGTCTTCGCGAAGCTGAAAACGCTGCGGCTGAACCCGAGTGCGTTGGCGGGTGATGAAGTTTTCTTGCGCCGCGCTTACCTCGACTTGCTCGGCATCCTGCCGACGGCAGAGGAGGCGAAACGGTTTGTCATCAACTCGACGGTTAACGCGCGGACGAAGCGCACCACGCTGATTGACGAACTGCTCGAACGCCCGGAGTTCGCCGACTTCTGGGCACTCAAATGGGCCGACCTCCTGCGCGTGGAGGAGAAGACGCTCGACGCGAAGGGCATGCAGGACTTCCACCGCTGGCTGCGCGCGAGCATCGCCAGCGGCAAGCCGATGGACCAGTTCGCCCGCGAGCTGATCGCGTCGCGCGGCAGCACTTACGCGAACCCGGAGGCGAATTTCTACCGCGCCAACCGCACGCCCGTCATCCGCGCGGAGGCGGCGGCGCAGGTCTTCCTCGGCACGCGGCTCCAGTGCGCGCAATGCCACAACCACCCGTTCGACCGCTGGACGCAGGACGATTACTACGACTGGGCCGCGCTCTTCGCCCGCGTGGACTACAAGATTCTGGAGAACAAACGCCGCGACACGAACGACAAGCACGAGTTCATCGGCGAGCAGATTGTCTATCTCTCCCGCAAAGGCACCGTGACGAACCCGCGCACGGAGAAGGCCGCCGAGCCGCGCTTCCTCGGCGCGGCGAAGCTGGACTTCGAGCAGCAGGACGAACTCGAAGCGCTCGCCGTGTGGATGACCGCGCCGACGAATCCGCTCTTCGCCCGCGCGCAGGTGAACCGCATCTGGTTCCACCTCATGGGCCGCGGCATCGTGGACCCGATTGACGACTTCCGCGCGACGAACCCGGCGTCGCACCCCGCGCTGCTGGACGGGCTGACGAAGGAGTTTGTGCAGAGCGGCTTCAGCCTGCGCCACGCCATCCGGCTCGTGATGAACTCCCGCGCGTATCAAACCGGCAGCGAGCCGAACGACACGAACGCGACCGACGAACTCAACTACGCCCGCGCCCCGCTGCGCCGGCTCACGGCGGAGCAGATGTTCGACACGTTGCACCAGGTCGCGGGCGTGGCGGCTGAGTTCAAGGGCTTCCCCACCGGCACGCGCGCGGCGGAGCTGCCCGGCGCGCGCATCGAGGGCCGGCGCGGCAAGCGCGCGCAGATGTCGCCGGATGTGTTCCTTGCGATGTTCGGCAAGCCGCCGCGCCTGCTGACCTGCGAGTGCGAGCGCTCCACGGACACGAGCCTAGGCCAAGCGTTCTTCATGTTGTCCGGCCCGGCGGTGAACGAGCTGCTCACGCGCTCCGACAACCGTCTCGGCGCGCTGCTGGACTCGGGCAAGCCCAACCGCGCCTTGGTCGAGGAACTCTACTGGACCACCCTCACCCGCCCACCGTCCCCGACGGAGCTGACGAAGACCCTCGCGCACATCGAGCAGGCGAAGGACCGGCGCGCGGGCGTCGAGGACGTGCTGTGGGGTTTGGTGAACGCGAAGGAGTTTGTGCTGCGCCGCTGAAACCTCAACCCGCCCGGGAGAAGGATTGACTTCACGGGAAACGCGTTGTCGAATCCGCGCGCTCCATCGCCAGTCCGGCACGCTGCGCGGGCGGCTTTGGAGCTGTCCGTCACCAACTCAACGCACACGCACTTATGGCCAAGAAACAACTCCGCATCGGTCTCATCGGCTACGGCTTCATGGGCCGCGCCCACTCCAACGCTTTCGCCCAGGTCGGGCATTTCTTCCCCAGCGATCACGAGCTTGTGCTCCAGGCCGTGTGCGGCCGCGATGCTGTCGCCGCGCAGGCTTTCGCCGACAAGTGGGGCTACCAGTCCATCGAGACCGATTGGAAGAAGCTCATCGCGCGCGACGACATTGATGTCATCGACATCGCCACGCCGAACAACCTCCACGCCGAGCAAGCCATCGCCGCTGCGAAGGCCGGCAAGATGATCCTGTGCGAGAAGCCGCTCGGCTTGAATGGCAAGGAGGCCGAGAAGATGGTCGCCGCGATCAAGAAGGCCGGCGTCGCCAACATGGTCTGGTATAACTACCGCCGCTGCCCCGCCGTCACGCTGGCGAAGGAGCTGATTGATTCCGGCAAGCTGGGCAAAGTCTTCCACTATCGCGCGAACTTCCTCCAGGACTGGACGATCAACCCCGAGCTTCCGCAGGGCGGCACGGGCCTCTGGCGGCTCGATGCGAAGGTCTCCGGCAGCGGCGTCACGGGCGATTTGCTCGCGCACTGCATTGACACCGCGATGTGGCTCAACGGCGGCATCAAGAACGTGACCGCGATGACCGAGACGTTCATCAAGGAGCGCAAGCACACGCTGACGGGCAAGGTGGAGAAGGTGAGCATTGACGACGCGTGCGCGTTCATGTGCCGCTTCAACAACGGGTCGCTCGGGCTGTTCGAGTCCACGCGCTACGCCCGCGGCCACAAGGCGCTCTACACGTTCGAGATCAATGGTGAGAACATGAGCCTGAAGTGGGACCTGCATGACCTACACCGGCTCCAGATTTTTGATTACAAGGATGTCGGCACGGAGCGCGGCTGGAAGAGCGTCCACGTCAGCGACGGCGACCATCCCTACTGCGGCAAGTGGTGGGTGCCCGGCCTTCAGCTCGGCTACGAGCACAGCTTCGTCCACGCGGTCGTGGAGTTCATCAAGGGCCTCGAAACCGGCAAGGGCGCGAAGCCTGACTTCAAGGACGGCCTCGCGACGGACTACGTCGTGGACGCGGTGCTGTCGTCCGGCAAGAGCGGCAAGTGGGTGAAGGTGAAGCAGACGAAGTAGGCCTTCTGAAAAAGCAACGAGCGGCGAAGTCACCTTCGCCGCCCGTTTGCTTTTCAGATTCGAACTACGCCCCCGCGAGCATCGTCGAGAGCGCGGAGGAATGGGTTTGCTCCCACTCGTGGAAGGCGACGACGAGCTTCTCGCGGGCCTCGCGGAAGTCGTGGGAGAGCTGGGCGACCTTTTCGCGGGAGGCCTCGATCTTCTTCTCCATCGCGCGGCGGTATTCGATCTCGAGCTTTTCCCAGCGCTCGAATGCCTCATGGAGCCGGAGCTGAACCGCCTCGACCTGGGCGCGCACGGGCGCGACGGCGGCAGCGGGCAGCGCGGCCATCTTCGCGGCGAGCTGACGCTGTTGCTCGGTGATCTCGGCGTGGCGGATGCGTTCCTCCGGGACGCTGCGGAGCTGCGAAGCCATGCCGAGCTTGGAGAGCAGCCAGATGGTCCATTTGGTCGGGTCGAACTGCCACGCCTTCACGCCGTTGCGGTAGTCGTGCTG
>CAMBZO010000280.1 GCA_945872195.1 Akkermansia muciniphila
GGCAAGACGTGGAATCACCCGGCGCTCGCGGGCGGAAAGCTCTTCGTGCGAAACGCCGTGGAGATGGCGTGCTTCGACCTCAGCGCGCGGTGACGGGTGCGGTCGGAGCCGACGACGACGCGGGTGCGGGGGACATCTTGAGGAGCGACTTTACTTCAATGTCCGTCAACGCGCGCCATTTCCCCTCGGGCAGTTCACCGAGGCGAATGGGGCCGATCTGCGTGCGTTGCAGGCGCTCGACCATTAGGTTCTGTGACTCAAAAAGTCGGCGGACCTCGCGATTTTTGCCTTCGGCAAGTTCGAGCTCCACGATGCTGTGCGAGTTGTTCGCGTCCACGATGCGGGCGCGCTCGGCTTTGAGAGTTTCACCTTCGTGCTCCACGCCTTCCATGAAGCGGCGAAGCATCACGGGCTCCACGCGGCCTTCGACGATGGCGCGGTAGTGCTTCCGCACGCCGAAGCGGGGATGGGTGAGGCGCAGGGTAAAGTCGCCGTCGTTGGTCAAAAATATCAGACCCTCGCTGTCGCGGTCCAGCCGGCCGACAGGGTGCAGGTGCGCCCATTCCTTCGGCAGCAGGTTGGTCACGATACGGCGGTCCAGCTCGTCACTGCGGGTGGAGAGAAAGCCGCCCGGCTTGTTGAGTGCGACGTAGATCTTGCGCCGGGTTTTCACTGGCCGCCCCTCGACCTTCACCGTGTCGTGGTCAGGGTCCACCTTCGTGCCGAGTTCCTTGGCGACCTTACCGTTGACCTCGACGAGGCCGTTGACGATGAGCCGTTCGCTGGCGCGGCGGGAGGCCACGCCGGCCTCGGCTAGAAATTTTTGGAGTCGGACTTGCACAAGAGAAGAAAGCCGTCGCACCTCGCGGCGGACGGCTTCCCGTAAAAGGGTTCAGCAGGTGGCGCGGCGCGGGGCCGACAGTTTAGACCGGGGGCTTGGTCTTGCGGAGACCGGTGACGCGGTCGCCGGCCTTCCAGGCTCCACCCTTCTTGAGGATTTCGACGCGCTCGTAGCGCTTCAGGACGTTGCGCTTGGCCCCAAGGTTGTTGGTAGCGCGGAGACTGCTGTGTTGTGCCATATCAGTTGAAAGAATTTTCCGGCCGGACCACCCGAACGGAGCACGGTTTCTAGCATACCGTCGCCATGAAGCAAACGGTTATTTCACAGACGTCACTCCGCTGGCTGGGAGTATTCGGCACGCTTGCGGCACGGATTGGTGACGGCAGAGCGCGGGGCTGTGAGAATTGAAATGGATTTTTCATGGGATGGTTACTACCGTTCTGCCATGGCAGAGAAGACCGTGAATGAGATTCCCCGCGCGGTGCGGGACCAATACGAAAAGGGCATTGCTGCCTTGGAGCGGAGCGATCTGGACTGCGCCATCGAACTGCTCCTCAGCGTGACGAAGGCCGAACCGGGGTTCCTTGCTGGGCGTGATGCCTTACGGAAGGTTGGTCGGAAAAAGGCCGGCCAAGGCGGGGGGTTGTTCAAAAAGCTCCTCATCACCGCCAGCAGCAGTCCGGCGCTCGCGAAGGCTCGCATGACCACGGAGAGCCAACCGTTGGAGGCCATGTTCGTAGCCGAGCAGGCCATCGCCAATGATCCCACGAGCAGCCTCGCGCATGACATCTTTTCCAAAGCCGCCGTGCTCGCGGGACTGCCCCGGAGCGCCATCATGTCGCTGGAAGTGTTGCGACAGGAGTCGCCCGCTGACAAGGATGTCTCCATCCGACTCTCCGAGGCTTACACCTCCATCGGCCAGCACGACAAGGCTGAGGCTGTCATCGCCGCGCTGATGACGCACCACCCGAACGACGCTCAACTCAACGAGATGGCGATGAACATTTCCGCCAGCCGCACGTTGAGTGAGGGCGGCTACCAGAATCTCGCGGACGGCACCGGAAACTTCCGGCAGGCTCTGAGGAACAAGGACGAAGCGGCACGACTCGAGCAGGAGACCCGCATCACGAAGGACGCCGCGCAGTCCGAAAATCTCATCGAGCAATACCTGGCCCGCCTTGTCACCGAACCGGACAACATCAAGCTCCTCAAAAACGTCGCCGAGCTTTACGCCCAGCAGAAGGACTACTACCGCGCCATCGAATACTACAACCTGATCGAGGAAATCCCCGGCGCGATGGACTCGATACTTGAACTGGCGCGCAACGACGCGACCGTCAAGCGCTTCAACCAAGTCATCGCACAACTTGACCCGGCACTCGAAGGTTACGAACAGAAGAAGGCGGACGTCACAGGCCAGCGCGACGAGTTCGTGCTGAGTGACTGCCGCGCCCGCACGGAGAAGTATCCCACCGACAAGGCGATTCGTTTCGACCTGGGAATAATTTATTTCAACCTTGGCCGCCTCGCCGAGGCGCTGCCCGAGTTCCAGCAGGCCGAGAACAACCCGCACAAACGGCTTCAGGCCATGCACTACAGCGCGCGCTGCCTGGCCGCCCGCAACATGAATGACATGGCCGCACGCAAGCTCCAGACCGCGCTCAAGGAGAAAGCCGCCTTCGACGACGAGCGCAAGGAGTTGCTCTACACCCTCGGCTGCGTGCTGGAAAAGTCGGGCAAACTGGCGGATGCCATGAACCAGTTTGAGCAAATCTACGAAGTGGACATGAAGTTCCGCGACGTAGCCTCTCGCGTGGATGCCTACCACGCCGCCCAAGGGTGAACCGCCTTCCTCTGTGCGGCAAATCCACCTCGCATGGCTCCCAGTAGCGCTTTGGATGGCGCTGATCTTCTGCGCCTCGACCGACCTCGGCGCCCCTCGCCAAACCTCCCGCATCCTCTTGCCCGTGCTGCGCTGGCTGATCCCGGACATCTCCGCGACTGCGCTGAATCGCGCCCAACTCCTCGTGCGCAAGACCGGACACGCGCTTGGCTATGCAGTCTTGGCGGTGCTGATTTCGCGAGCGCGACGACGCATCAGACAGAATAGCGAACCGCCTTGCCTCCGGCGGGACGCGACCATTGCCTTCGTGCTCACGGTGCTCTACGCCGCGACCGACGAGTGGCACCAGACTTTCACTGCCTCACGCCAAGGTTCGGTAGCCGATGTGGCCTTGGATGCGACGGGCGCTGTGGCGGGGTTGGCGCTGCTCTGGTTGTGGGACCGACGTCGGTGTCGGCCATCTTGAAACTGGGCTGCTTACACTACTCGTTCGGGTCCATGGACCATCCGCCCCGCCAGTTGAGGTAGGGGTTCCGGTTGGTGGAGGCGCCCACGGTTTGGCCGGGGTGCAAGTTTTCCACGTGGTCGTCCATGATCGCCACCTCAACAGGAGGATTGCATCCCCAAGGCCGGCTCTTACTCTCGGACCGCTCCACCACTTGAACGCCGAGGGAACCCAACTTGCCGCCCAGCAGCCAGACAACACGAAGGCCCATGCCTTCTTTGCCTTCACACGACGTCACCCGCTGGTTCCGGTCGCGCTGGCGTATGGCGCGGGCGTGCTTTGCGGCTGGAAGTTCCCTCTGCCACTGGCGGTTTTGTTCGGTGTGGCAGTCGCATTGGTCGCCGCCACCGTCCTTCTCGCGAACTGGCGCGGCTGGCTCCTCTGGCCGCTGCTGGTGAGCCTGGGCTGGACGAACGTGGGGCTGCGCTCCGCCGTGATTTCCCCAGTGGACTTGCGCGTGATCGCCAAGGACGTGCCGGAACTCGTCACGCTTCGCACGCGGCTGACGGAGACGCCGACGCTGCGTGTGTTCGAACGCGACGAGAAGGAATCGTGGCGCTCACACGCGCTCGTCGAAGTCGAGGCCCTCCGCCGGCGCGGCGAGTGGCAGCCGGCCACCGGACTCCTCGCCGTCACCACGCCCGGCGTGCTGGCGACGAACTTCTTCGCAGGCCGCACGGTGGAGCTCACCGGCGTCCTCCGTGAACCGAGCGGCGCGCTGGCAGCGGGACTGTTCGACTACCGCGCGTTCCTCCGTTGCCAGGGCATCTACTTCCAACTCCAGTGCGCCGACACCAACGACTGGCGGCTCGTGGCGGATGCAGGCTCCCCCGCGCAACCGCCCGTCGCCGACCGCTTCCGTGTCTGGGCCCAGCGCACGCTCGCGCGCGGCCTGCTCGTGGAGGACGAGGAACTGCGCCTGCTCTGGGCCATGACGCTCGGTTGGAAAACCGCGCTGACGGACGAGGTCGCCGAGCCGTTTATGCGCTCCGGCACCATGCACGTCTTTGCGATTTCGGG